>CATJIY010000130.1 GCA_949740695.1 uncultured Eubacteriales bacterium | reverse complement strand
CGCTCTCTCACTGTGACTTAGAAGACTTGGAAAGCTTCTTCCCTTTTCTCTCTCAGCCTACCCTTACTCAACTAACCCTGGAGGAATATACCCGAAACGGCATGGACGCTATCCCGGAAGCCTTACTGGACATGCTCCACAAAGATGGGTTGATTCACCTGGCTCAGCTAGCCGCTCAAAAGGAGGGACTTCCAGGCATATTCCCTTTGGCCAGCCGACTGGATAAGGCTACTTTAGCCCAAATTTTTTCTCAGAAAACTGGCCTGTAGGCCAGATAGCTTTCCTCGTCACATAGCAATTCCCCTCAGCTTGAAGCTGAGGGGAATTGCTATGAAAACATCATCAAAGCTGACGCAGCTTGAAAAACAGTTTTGAGGGGTCCCGTTCGTCCCGCCGAAGGTCAAACAATCCCAGAGATTCCACAAAAAGATAAAGTTTTTTATAGCCAAAGTTGCGCACGTCAAAATCTGGGTATTTCCGGTCTAACAAGGAAGCCAGCTGACCGGCCGAAATCCATCCGTCGTCATCTGATTTTTCCAAAGCAAACTCCCGCAAGGCCCGCTGGATGGTCTTTTTATTGATACCGGAGGCCGGACGAACCTTCTCGGTTTTTTCTGGTTTTTGGGCAGCGCGTTCGGCCTTCTCCGGCTTTTGGGAAGATTTTTCCGCTTTTTTGTCGTGCTCAGCAGCATACAGCACATCCAAATAGGCAAATTTACTACAAGCCGAAATAAAGGAACGAGGGGTGTTCTGCACTCCCATCCCCAATACAAACATCTCAGATTCTCGCAGCCGGGCTGCCAAACGGGTAAAGTCGCTGTCTGAGCTAACGATGACAAAACCATCCAGTTTATTTAAAAAAAGCAAATCCATGGCGTCGATAATCAGAGAAGAGTCGGAAGCGTTTTTACCCGAGGCATTGTTGTATTGTTGTACTGGCTGGATGGCGTTTTCCAAAATGACGTCCTTCCAGGAACCCATCTGGGGCGTGGTCCAATTTCCGTAAATTCGCTTATAAATCACATTGCCTAAGGCAGCGGATTCTCCCAAAATAATCTCCACATACTTGCTGGAGATATTTTCGGCGTCAATCAACACTGCTAGCTTCATTTCCTTTTCCAAAAATCCAATCTCCTTTTCGTTCCAGCGGCAAAAGCGGGCATACCGTCCTGCTCACAGGGTATATTTTTTGTCAAAAACATCATAAATTTCGTTAAAAACACTGTTGCCATATTTGACGCCATTTAAGTACTTATGCGTATCGAAGCTATTATGCTCCACCTCGATAATCGCTACCGCCACATTGGAGCAATGGTCGGAAATCCGTTCGTAATTGTTCAGCAGATCAGCCAGAATAAAGCCTCCCTCAATGGTACAGGCTCCTTGCTGAAGCCTGCGGATATGATGGTCTCGAATCTGAGCAATCAACTGGTCAATCACCTGCTCCAGCGGCTCTACTCGAGCTGCCAACTCTACATCGCTTTCCATATAAGCCTGAGAAGTAAGATCCAAAATCTCTGCAATAGCCGCCGACAGCACCGCGATTTCCTCTCCGGCCTGGGCAGAAAACCCGATTTGCTTGTCAAAAAGCTCCTTGGCCACTTTCGTCAGATTACAGGCGTGGTCCCCCAGACGTTCAAAATCGCCAATAGCATGAAGGATCTTGGAGACCACCTGACTGTCCTGGCGGGAAAGCGCCTGAGCGGAAAGTTTAACCAGATAGGTGCCCAGCCGGTCCTCAAACCGGTCCAGCCGATCCTCCGCCTGAAGCACCTGGACTTCTACCCCGCCGTCATACTGCTGAAACTCCGACATGGACAGATCCAAAATCTCTCTAGCCTGGCGGCACATCGCTTTGGAAACATGAAAGGATTCGGAGACCGCTACCGAAGGAGAACGAAGCAGCCGCTCGTCCAGCAGCGGGATATCGGCGGCAGGAACAGCCACTGGCCTCCGGTCCTTTACCAGCCGTTCGGTAAGAGAAATCAGTTGCCGGTTCACTGGCAAAAGGATCACTGTGGTAGCCAAATTGAAGATGGTATGGAGGAGCGCCACATCCCAAGGCGCCAGGGGTTTTTCCACAAAGGACCATCGGAAGATGGCGTTCCATCCCAAAAACAAACTGAGGCAGATGATTGTACCTAAAATCTTGATAGACACATGCAGCACTGCTACCCGCCGGGCTTTTACATTGGTGCCAATACAAGAGATTAGGGAAGTGGCGCAGGTGCCGATATTCAACCCCATGACAATGGGCAAAGCCATGCCATAAGAAATGCTGCCTGTCAGCGCCAGCGCCTGCAAAATACCGATGGAAGCCGCCGAACTTTGAATAACCGCAGTAAACAGCATCCCGATTAACACCCCTAGTATGGGGTTTTGCAGCTGGACCAGCAAGCTTTCAAAGATTGGAGTATGTGCCAGCGGACTGACCGCCGAGGCCATCATATCCATCCCATACATCAAAACGGCAAAGCCCACAAACACCGTCCCAATCGATTTCTTTCGGTCCTTCTTGGAAAACATAATCATTAAGATACCCGCAAAGGCCAATAGAGGAGAGAAATTTTTAGGCTTAAGCATTTGCAGCCAGAAATTTTCGCTTTGCAAGCCGGAAAATCCAGTAATCCAAGCGGTAAGCGTCGTGCCGATGTTGGCGCCGAAGATGATATGAATGGTCTGAGAAAACTGCAAAATCCCCGAGTTCACCAGACCTACCAGCATAACAGTGGTGGCTGACGAGGACTGAACCGCGATGGTAATCGCCGCCCCCAACGCCATACTGAGCAGCGGCTTTGCGGTCATTTTTCGCAGCAACTCCTCCAACCGGCCTCCCGCCATCTTTTCCAGGCTGGAGGACATCACATTCATACCATAGAGGAAAAAGGTTAATCCGCCCAACAACATAATCAGCGAAAAGAAATCCATCCTCCGCCCTCCCTTTTCACCGGTATTTTAAGGAATCAGCCGCCCTTGGCCGGGCCGCCAGAAAAATAAGTGTTTACGTTTGATATAGTATACCATACTTTCCGCTGCTTGTCATCTATGGATTTGACAGTCTACGGCAAAATTCCACACAAAAGAAGCCCGCCAGCCAGGAAAGACCCCGGCAAGAACAAATTGTTACGATTTCGTTTGTTTCCACCATCTTCCCTTGCAGATTGAATCTAAATCTGGTACAATAAATAAATCATAGAACAGAAAAAATACGGAGTGTTATCATCTATGGAAATCTTTGAAATCAGCCTGGAAACCTTGGGCGTGACCCAGCTTTATCTGAACCAGCGCAAGCTGGCCGCCGTAAAGGACAAAATTCAACAGGAGGACTTCGCCGGGTTTGCACCCTTGCCGGTCAGTGATTTTGGAGATGGCGTCACCGCCCTTACCGACGGACATCACCGGGCTTTTGCCGCCTGGCAAATGGGAAAAAAGTCGACGGAGGTTTATTGGGACAAAGACCCCAATACGGTGGGCAAGCTTTCCCAGAGGCTTTACCGCATGGAGCGGAAATGGTGCCAGCAAACGGGTATTCAAAAGATTGCCGATCTGGAAAGCCGGATTTTACAGCCTCCGGCTTATGAATTTTTTTGGCTGGAGCGGTGCCGCCGGGGCTATAACCTGATCACCACCCGCAACCAAAAGGCGCTGGAAAGGGCTAAGACCCTGGCTCCAGAATTGACTTTATACGGCACAGAACGGGATCTGCGGACTTTCTACTTTGAGGACGATCAGAACCGTCTCTTTAAATATTACGACGGAGAGCTGCTTCCCGAGCGAGGCGATAATTTTTAATCCCCCCTTTAGCGTAGGTAAAAGCAATCCCAATCTATTAGGAGGAAGCCGATATGTGCGCCACGAATTTGAAAGAACAACTCCACACTGATCCAGTTCTCGCCAAGGCAGCTGTTGGAGAAGAGGTTTTCTGGATCAATCCCAAGCTGCAATCCGCCGCTCAGGGCTTGGCCAGTCAAGAGCTGGGCATGGAGGATATTTTAGACGCCCAGGCCCGGCTGGACCGGTTCGCTCCCTTCCTTCAGCTGTGCTTTCCGGAGACTGCTCCCCAAAAAGGCCTGATCGAATCCCCCCTTACCCCCATTCCCGCCATGCAAAAATGGCTGGAAGAGCGATTTGAGGCAACGATCCCCGGCCAACTGTTGCTGAAACAGGATAGTCATCTAGCCATCGCCGGCTCGGTAAAGGCCCGGGGCGGCATCTACGAGGTACTACAGCACACTGAGGAATTGGCTCGAAAAGGCGGCCTGCTACAACCTGGCGAAAGCTACGCCAAGCTGGCCGGGCCAGAGGCCCGGAACTTTTTCCGGCAATATACCATCCAGGTAGGTTCCACCGGAAATTTAGGTCTGAGCATCGGCATTACCTCGGCGGCCATCGGCTACCGGGTAATCGTTCATATGAGCGCTGACGCCAAACAATGGAAAAAAGATCTGCTGCGGGAAAAAGGCGCGGAAGTGATGGAATATTCCGCCGATTACAGCGAAGCGGTCAAGCAAGGCCGGGCCAAGTCGGACGCCAACCCCAAAAGCTACTTTATCGACGATGAAAACTCCCGTAGTCTATTTCTGGGTTACGCGGTGGCTGCGCTGCGGCTGAAAGATCAGCTGGCGAACCAGAACATCTCCGTGGATGAGGAACATCCTCTATTCGTCACCATTCCTTGCGGAGTGGGCGGCGCCCCCGGCGGAGTATCTTTTGGATTAAAGCAAGTCTTTGGCGACAACGTACACTGTTTCTTTGTGGAACCCACCCAGGCTCCCTGTATGCTGACAGGCATGGTTACCGGTTTGCACAATCAAGTTTCCGTACAGGATTTGGGCCTTTCTGGCCATACCGAAGCGGACGGCTTGGCGGTAGGGCGGCCTTCCGGTTTTGTGGGCCGGGTGATGGAACCGCTGCTTTCCGGCGAAGTCACCATAAAAGATGAAAAGCTATACGCCTTTTTGCAAGGCATCACAGATACCGAAGGAATCTTCCTGGAACCCAGCGCCTGCGCCGCCTTCCAAGGACCGGCTGAATTGCTGAAGCAGCCTGCGGGCCAAGCCTACGCCGCCGCCCAGGGTCTTACGCCCGTCCGGTTGGCAAACAGCGCCCATATTGCCTGGGCTACCGGCGGCGCGCTGGTTCCCCAAAACATCCGGGAACAATATTTGCTCCAAGCACGATGAGGAGAACCGTTATGGATCAGACTGAAAAGACAACCCCCGCCCAGCAGGAACCACCCAATCCAAAAACCATCGGCCCTTTGCCTTTGTGCCATCTGGAAGATGGTTTGGCCCTGGTGTGGGAGGTTTTTTCCGATTGTATGGCCGAAGATTTATCGGAAGAAGGGCTGGATGAGTTTTGGGCCAGCATTGACTACGAATATATGCTCCAACGAGTGGGCGACGGAGATCTGCGCTTTTGGGGCGCCTTTGACGGAGATTATCTAGTGGGCGTCTGCGCTCTACGGGAGCTGCGCCACATAGAATTGCTCTATGTAGACCGGGAATATCAGTGCCAGGGTGTGGCCACCAATTTATTAAAGCATGCGGCTTTGGACGCCCGCCAGTTGGACGAGAGCGTCACCCGAATGACGGTCAACGCCGCCGCCGGCTCTCAGGGCTTCTTTGAAAAGCAAGGCTTTTCCCAAACGGGCCCAGCGCAAAAGGACGGTGGTCTGACTTGGCTTCCTATGGCTCTGGAAGGAAACTGCCCGGCTTAAGCCGAACAAACAAAAACAGCGCGCCGTGATACCGGCCGGCAGGCCGGAGCGTTTTTTAACACAGCTGATAGGAAGGGGTAATGTTTATGGCGCACAACACTGGAAGAAATCGGGACCGGATTCCAGGCTGGCTAATCGTCGTCGCCTTTTGCATGGGATTTTGGCCGGGAGCCATCCTGCTGGGCATCCGCTTGATGCAGGACGCTAACATACGAGACAACGGGGCCTATCGCCGTTCGGATAGCGAATGGGCAAAAAATGCTCAGGATGTAACTTACCAGCCTGTAGAGCGGCAGGCCGCCTATAACGCCCAGGGCCAGCGAACCTATGTGCCGCCCCAGAGTCAACCGGCTGCCGCCCAAACTCAGACAAACGGAGAGCGGGCGAAAGAAACCATTCAGGGCGGACAAAACCCGGATGGCACCTACCGTTATGTCTATCCTCGCACCGCCCATAAACAGACCAATCCGAAAACGACTAAACAAACGACGGCCTATCAGCCCCAACAAGCCTCTTCCCCCAGCCAGTCTCGCCGGGCGACGCCCCGAATTCCCCTGTTGGAGCACCGGCGGCTTTCCCCAAAGATCGGCCGGGGGATGCGCACTGCCGGCAATATTATCTTGGGGTGCGGCGTTTTTGTCTCAGCAATATCCTTTCTGGGAATGTGGGCCTCCGGAGTTTGGTTTTTTGATACGTTCTTGCCTACCAGCATTGTCGCTCTGTGCTGTTGCACCCCGGGAGCGGTACTGTCCATTATAGGCAGTAAACGGCATGACCGGGTAATGCGCTGCCGCACCTATGCCACCATTATCGGCAGCCGCCGGTGGGTGGACATTAACCAGTTGGCCGCCGCCATTCCAACCCGATACAGCAAATGTTGTGAGGACTTGAACTGGATGCTTGGAGAAGGCCTTCTCCAAGGCATGTATATCGACGCAGCCAATCGGGCGCTGGTCTATCCTGACGCCCAACCTTCCGCCCAGCCTCAGCCAGAAACCGATTCCGTTCCCGCCAGACCCAAAGCCCAAGTGGACGCCAATGGAAAAAAGCGCTATCCCGAAGAGTTGCGCATCCGTCAGCTGAACGACGATATTCAGGACGAATATGTCTCTGAACGAATGGATCGGCTGGAGGAGTTGACCCATAAAATCCTTTCTTACGCCGAAGAACACCCCGAAAAAGAACCCCGCCTGCGGCAATTTCACAATCATTATCTGCCCAAGACTCTGTCCATTCTGGAATCCTATGCCCGAATGGAACGAATGGGCGTGGAAGGCGGCAACATTGGTTCAGCCATGAAGGATGTGGAGGACATCATGGATAAACTGGTGTTGGGCTTTGAAAAACAGCTGGACGCTCTCTTTGACAGCGAAGCCATGGATGTAACAACCGACATTAGTGTGCTGGAAAGCATGATGAGCATGGAAGGTTTGTCTGATCTGGATCCTTTTGGCAGCATGAAGCAGAACGACGACCTATTAACGTTATAACGCAAAAACCGCAGATGTAGGCATCTTATCGGCCTGCTCAAAGAAAACTTGAACCCTTTAGAAAAAAATAGGAGGAATCGTTTATGGATATCCCTTCCATTCATACGCAAAGCCTGTCCGCTGAACAACAGACTCAGCAAACCCAAAAACTCCAAGCGCCACAAGCCGCTGAATGGGAAAAAACGGAGGGCGGGTTCGCCTCTGCGCCTGTCACACCCAATTATGACCAATATTCTCCTGAGCAAATCAACCCTTCCGCCGGATTATATCGGGTCAATCATGACGGCCAGGGCAATCCTGTCCTTCAGTTTGACGACCCGGATAAAGCAAGGGACCAGGCTCGTACAAAGCGCTTCTCTTCCCAAGCCCCTATTGAATCCTGCACCACGAACACTGATCGAGTGGATCGGGAAATCCAGCGATTGAAAAAGCAACAGCAGTCCCTCCAACAGCAGATAAACAACGCCTCGCCTCAGCAAGCAGAACATTTGCAACGCCAGCTGGACCAAATAACCCGAGAGCTTCAACAAAAAGACCACGACAATTACCGCCGCCAAAAGGCGGTGATTTCGTAAACTGCTTACAAACGATCCAAAATATGCAAAAGCCCGCCGGAAGGCGGGCTTTTTGTATAAAGTTACGCGCTGGGGCTAGGCGCAGCAGCTTCTCTTTGTTCCCAAACCTGAAGCCATTTCCGCTTATAGAACCGCCACATGGAGATCACGCCACGCAGCGCCAGATCGGCGGCCATCCCCACCCAAATGGCAGTAAGACCCCAATGAAAGAAACGGATGAGCACAAAGGCCAGCGGCACACGGATAAGCCACATGCCCGCCAAGGAAATATAGAAGGGCCACCGGGTGTCTCCCGCTCCCCGCAAAATACCGCCTACCACCGAGGCCCCTGCAAAAAACAGCTCGGCAAAAGCCTCAATCCGCAAAACTTGCCCACCTAACGTAATAACGTTCAGGTCATCGCTGAACAGATCGATGATAGGTTCCGCCAATAAAAACAGCAGGCAACTGGTGCAGACCATAACGCACACACCCATATAGATACAAAGCTTACCCTGATGAAAAGCTCGTTCCTTGTCACCGGCTCCCAGATTTTGAGCAACCAGAGTGGTAGCCGCCACCGAAAATCCAAAAATGGGCATGTAACACAAGGATTCCCCTGCGTTCGCCAGCTGGTGAGCTGCCAAAGAGACAGTACCCAAACCGGAAATCATGGCGGTGGTGCAAATCTGCCCTATCGAAATGGTGGCACGCTCCAAAAAACTAGGCATGCCCAACCGGAAAGCCTGCCGGATAATTTCTCCCTGAGGACGGTAGTCCTCTTTCAAATGAATTTGCAGCGGCCACTTTCGCCGGAACAACACCAACAGTAAGCACACGCCTGAAACAGCGGTGGCCAGCATAGTGGCAGCAGCGGCCCCCGCCACCCCCCAGCCAGCGCCGGGCATGGTGAAGGTAACGCCAAAAACCGTCAACGGACGGGTAGGATAAATCAGCAAAAAATTACCGGCCACGTTAATTGCATTGGTCATCAAATTGAATTTCAGGGGCGTCCGGGTATCCCCCATGCAGCGCAGCATATTGGAGCACATCACCAGAGAGGTATTAAACAGATATCCTGCGCCGATTACTCGAAAATACGCTACCGCCTGGGGCAACACATCAGGCTCCGCTCCCATCCAGCGAGGTAGGTTCGGGGCAATCACCAGCTCTACCGCTACCGTCAAAGCCGCGCCAATCACGCCAATGGCCAGTACCGATTGACGCAATATGGCTCGCGCGTCTTCTGTACGGCCTTCTCCGATACGGCGAGCCACCATCACCGAATAACCGATAGCGGCAGCGTTCATCACCCCCATAATCAGCCAAATCGTGGAGGTGCAAACTCCGATAGCTGCGGTAGCGTCTGTACCAATGCTGCCCACCATGGCCGTATCCACATAGTTTACCGCCGTCTGAAGAATCTGCTCCACAATGGTAGGCCACGCCAACAATACGATAAGCTTCCAGGAGGGAACAGAAGTATCCAGCAAATTCAATTGTTTTTTCATGAGCATTTCCTTTCCGGGTAATCCTGGGTTTGGAAACAAAATGGAGCCGCACCCGCGCTTAAGCTTAAACGCGAAAATACCCCTATGAAAGCTGCGTACAAAACCGCCGCCTTTCCAAAGTCTTTTTATTATAGCGCCTGGAGGGGGGTTCATGTCAAGTCTTTTCGACAAAAAGCGGACAGGAAAGATGGGGAATCCAATTCTATCCTATGTCATTGGCCCCAAAAATAAGAATTTTTTGCAGCGTTGACAAACATTTGTTCGCATGTTATGATAACCCTATCCTGAAAGGAGGCAATTTCTATGCCTTTTGACTTAAAAAAAGAAGACGTTTCGTACCGGGCAAAAACCACGCCCCAGATTCTTATGCCGCCAGAGACAAACTTTTTGACAGTAGAAGGGCGGGGAGACCCCAATGCGCCTGACGGGCTTTACCAAAGAGCGGTAAAACAGCTTTTCACCGTCGCGTATACCCTGAAAATGAGCCGAAAAAACGGGTATGAAATCCCAGGTTTTTTTGACTATGTGGCGCCTCCATTAGAAAGCTTCTGGTGGCAAAAGGACCTTGCCGACTACCAGGATAAAAACCGGTTTTACTGGATTGCCGCCCTGCGTCTTCCTGATTTTGTCACTCAAGCCGATTTGGACTGGGCAATCCAAACTGCTCAAAAGAAAAAAAAACTAGACTGTTCGGCGGTGGGTTTCCAACCAGTGCAAGAGGGACTTTGCGTCCAGTCCTTGCATATAGGTCCCTACGACAGCGAACCGGAAACCTTAGCCCGAATGGACGCTTTCCTGGCTGAAGAGGGGTATGAAAACGATCTGCAAAACGGCCGGCTACATCATGAAATCTATCTTTCTAATCCTCAGCGAGTTCCGCCGGAAAAGCAAAAAACCATCTTGCGCCACCCCATCCGCCCAAAATCCTCTAAATAAAAAACCTTGCGGACCATCATAAAGCCCGCAAGGCTCACAGGTAATCTTACTGCTAAAGCAATATGCGATAAATTCCATCTACATCCAACTGGAGGCGAACGATCAGCTCCTCCAGCCTTTCCCGGCTTTCCACTGGGGCGGACCAGCACATGCCGCATCCGGCAGTAATCCTTCGTGGCGCTGGAATCAGCCGGCCAGGCAGCCCCTGGGCTTTACACGCCTGCTCCATGGCCAGAGCGCTAGTCGTGGTGGCAAAGGTCACCAAACATTTCTCCCGTCGGCCAAGCATTTATTCTTCCAATGCCAAAGCGCGGACGGCTTCCGCCGCCCTGTCGGTCTCTTCCTGCGTATTGGCCCACCCCCAGGAAAACCGCACCGCACCCTGACCAGTGGTGCCCAAAGCCCGATGGAGCCGGGGCGCACAGTGCGCGCCAGGGCGAGTAGCGATATCAAACCGCTCGGCCAACTCGTCGGAAATCTGGGAAGAATCCCAATCCCCGATGTTCAGGGTGACAATAGGCGCCCGTTCCTGGGTAGAAAAATCTCCGTAAATCTGCACGCCGGGCAAATCCTTCACCTGATCATAAAACCGCCGGGCTAACTGCCGCTCCCGTTCCAAAGTTCCACATCCTGCTTCATCCAAGTAATCCAGTGCCGCAGACAACCCAGCAATACCGTGACCGTTCAGCGTGCCAGCTTCCAAGCAGGTGGGCCACTCCTCCGGCTGGCTTTTGGAAAAGCTCTGGACCCCGGTGCCCCCCACCAAAAAGGGCCGCAAAAAAATTCCCTCCCGGACGCACAATCCTCCAGTACCCTGAGGGCCCAGCATGCTTTTGTGCCCAGTAAAACACAAAATGTCCACGCCCATTCCCGTCATATCTATGGAATACGCCCCTGCCGTTTGGGAGGCGTCTAAGATCAAAATCAGTCCATGCGCTTTGGCAAAAGCGCTGATTCTCGTCAGATCTATCTGATCTCCGGTAAGGTTGGAAGCATGGGTGCAAACCATTACCTTAGTGTTGGGCCGCAAAAGGCTTTCCAGCCGGTCATATTCCAACCGTCCCTGAGAATCGGCTGGAAGAAAATCCACTCCCATGCCCGCTTCCTCCAATCGGTAGAGGGGACGCAAAACCGAATTATGCTCCCAATCGGTGGAAATCACATGATCCTCCGGACCCAATAAGCCAGAAAGGGCAATGTTCAGCGCGGCGGTAGCGTTAGGGGTAAAGGCCACATGATCGGCCCGGCTACAGCCAAACCGGTGCGCCAACCGCTGGCGTACGCCAAAAATAGCGCGGGCGGCCGCCAGCGCATCGTCATGAACGCCCCGGCCGCTATTTCCATAGCTTTCCATAGCCTGGACCACCGCCTGCGCTACTCCCGGCGGCTTGGGGCGGGTAGTGGCGGCGTTATCCAAATAAATCATGGCCGAACCACCTTGTCCGCGCCGGTCAGGGTTTCTACAATAGAATACATATTAGTGACGCTGCCCACCGCCAACCGGTCGGTGAGACCATAATAATTCAAACAGGTGCCGCAGGTGAGGATTTCCACCCCCTGAGCTTCCAGGGACGCCAAGTCCTCCAAACTGTCCGAACCTTGAACGGTGAGTTTTGCCCCGCTGTTGTAAAACAGCATGGTTTTGGGCAGTCGAGGCAACTGGGTCACCGCGAAAAGAAATCCTTTCATCAGAGTCTTCCCCAACTCTTCGCTGCCCTGGCCCATCGTGTCGGAAGGCACTGCCACCACCGTACCCTCCCAAGCACCAGAATGACAAACGGCCGGCTTTTCAAGAGAAAGGGTTTCCAACGGTCCGGAAAGGGTCATGGTCACCCGATACTGGCCTTCCGGCAGCTTTTCCGTCTGGCAGGGGAACTTGTGCCCGGCTGCCAGCCGGGAAAGATTTTGAACGGCGGTCTCATTATCCACCAAAATTAAGACGGTTCCGGCCTCCTTCATCTCCCCCAAAGCACGGGTAGCTTTTACTACAGGAAGAGGGCAAGCGTCCCCTATCGCGTTAACGGTAATGGTTTGCATAAACGTCCTCCTTTATTTTTCAAATGAAATTTGTTCGTTCCTCCTGCAAACGCTCCAAACAGCAGGTCTTTCTCCATATCCATAAGCTGTTTGTTTTCATTGTAACGAGTTGGCGGGAAAAACACAAGAAACCGCCGGATTTTCCGATAAACCGGCCATTTTATTGCTTTTGGGAATCTACCGTTAAGATTTTAGGGCAGCTTGCTTACGTCAATCCATCCGACGCAATTTGCGTTCACTTCTAACTGAGGCAATGTCTGCCGGACGGCGCTGTGATCGCTGCCCGCCGCCGGATAGACCGTCTCAAACCGCCGGAGGGATTCATCGAGATAAGTCTTGACCCCCGGCTTTATCACAAAGGGACAAACCCCGCCAGGAGCATGTCCCACCGCATCCTCCACTTGATCGGGCGGAATCATTTTCGCCTTTTCTCCAAAGACCGCTTTGTATTTGGGATTGTCAATCCGAGCGTCTCCGGCCAGCACCACCAACACCGGCTGACCCGCTACGAAAAAAGACATGGTTTTGGCGATCTGACACGGTTGGCATCCCACCGCCTGCGCGGCTTCGGCCACAGTGGCGCTGGATTGCTCCAACACCAGCACTTCGCCTTCATGAGTTTGAAAAAATTGCTGTACGGCTTCCAAAGACATTGGGTATTCCTCCTTGCGGCAGCGCCGCTTCTTTTTATGCGCCAGCCGGCCGAACCTTTCCGGTCAAAGCGCTGAACCGGCGTAAGCAGCCAAGCCCCGCCAATTCAGCGGACGGCGCTTATTGGCGGGTCCATTACACAAGCAGTTCATACAAATAGTCCGAAAACGTGGTTTCTGTACCGCGCTTTTGATAGGAGATTTCTCCCACCACTGAAAAGCCAAGTTTTTTTACCACCCTGTTGGATGCCGCGTTTTCCCGGTTAACTCGTACGGTAATCTTGCCGGCCCCTTGTCGGACGGCATAATCTATCATTCCCCTTGCGGCCTCTGTGGCAAATCCGTTTCTCCAATAATCTTTATGTACGCAGTAGGCGATATCGTAGGTTTTCCCACCGTCAAGCACCATAAAACTGCATGTGCCGACCCTTTCGCGGGCGTCTTTACGTTCGGAAATCAAATAGCAGCAGTCTTTGTCGTCCGCCAACCGCTCTATTTCTTTTACATAAGTTTCGTCAATTTTTTCCATAGCCTCGTCAGGTAAATATTCTCCCATTTTGGGATCATTCCAAATACTGATGGCAAACCTGGCGTCCGCTTTTTCAAAGCTTCTCAGATATAATCTCGCTGTCTCTATCGTTTGAATTTTCATGGATTTCCTCCCGAAATTCCGCCGTATCTTTCATCATAACTGCGATTTGTCTTTTATAAAATATCACCCGGGAAAGCCCTGGCAGGCCCCTCCCGGGCAAACACCGTCAAAAACACCGCATGCGGCAGCAAAGATTGAGCATTACATTGCACATGCACAAGCTGGCGCAGTACCGGCCCATATTCACGCTTTGACGGTACCCTCCCGCTTGGCGGTAGAATTGACCTCCCTGTTCCAGTTCCGCCAGATAGGTTTCATATTCCGCGTTGCCCGGCTCCATACGGCAGGCGGTCCGGGCGTGTTCCAATGCCAAAATGCGGTTACCATAGCCCGCATTAGCAATCGCGCTATAATAATACCACCGGGCATCCCGCTGGGAAATGGTTCCCAAAACATGAAGCGCCTCGCCGTAGCGCCGGGCCGCAATGTAGTTTCGCGCCGCCCGCAGCTGACCGCTTTCCTCTTCCCTGCCCGTTTGGCGGCCATCATGGCTGTGAAACCCGGTAAAAGGGTCCCAGGTATAGGTCTGCCACCTTCCTTGACCAAAGCCGCCGTAACCGGCATAGCCCCCATAGCCGTCCCCGCCTTGATTGCCCCCCTGGGATTGCCCGGCCTGTCCGCTCTTGATCGCGTCATAGGCGGCGTTGACCTCTTTCATTTTTGCCTCGGCCTGCTTGTCCCCAGGATTTAAATCGGGGTGATATTTTTTTGCCAGCGTGCGGTAGGCTTTTTTAATCTCCTGATCGTCAGCATCCCGGCGAATACCCAAGACTTCATAGGGGTCCTTCATGGTGGCGGCACCTCCTGGGGCGGCAGCCGCCCCGCTGTTTCTTCGTGTTTTATTTTACAGGGAAAAGGGAATTTTTGCAATGCTATTTGGAACGAATTCCGCGTTTGCCACTGGGCGGTTATTCGGACTTGCCCTCTTCAGATGCGCTCTGCGCTTTTGAGGATCGCTCCTGTCTGGCTCGCCCCTCGTGATACCGAGTCCACATCCCCTCATAGAGAATATTGCGCAGCAATCCGGCGTCCTGAACCAGCGGCAACCGGTCAAATGCGGCGGCGCATCGTCCCGCCAGCATCAATAGCATCGGCTCATATTCCGCCAAGGGCTTTAGTTCTCCAGACATAGCCAACAGAGGGTTATACCGTTTTTTTCGAGCGTCCTTTTGCAGATCCAGACAAGCGTCTTGAAGATAAATAAACTCCCCCAAGAAAAAAGCAGTCTCTTCCAACGTATCGGCCCATCTGTCCTGTCGTGGCGCAAACATACCGGCCATCAGTCGGCCAAAGCAGGCCGCGCCTTGATCGGGCACCGGACTGCCCGCTCGCTCCAGCTCCAGCAGGCCATTCAGCTCTCGCTCAATCCTCTCGCACTGCCGGGGCAATGCGGCTTTCGCCCGGTCATACGCCCCTTGAAACCGGTTCATCAGGCCTTTTTTCAGGCGGGCGCCCTCATCCAGCCAATCATCCCGAAGCTTATGCCAAGTAAGCGCCGCAGTCAGATGAGCGGCATAATCAGAAAATTCATTGATCCAAAAGTCCTGAGCCTTTGCCGGATGGGCGGCGCACCGAGAACGTCCGCTGGTTTCCTCCGGCTCATAAAGAGAGGACAGCAACAAGATCAAAAAGGTCATATCATAGTTCAGCGCCAGCCTGGAAAATTGACCATACCCAGTTCGCAAAGCATGGCACAGCCCACAGTAGCAACCCCGGTAACGGGCAGTTTCTTCCGGAGAAAGGGTATCCCCCCGGGCAATCACATATCCAAACATAGTCAGCTCTTGCGAATAAAGCTCTCGCCGCATTTGGGGCAAGTGATGCGGATCTTCCCCTTCCCCTTGGGCACTCGAGTAGTCACCCCGCAGCTGGGGCATTTATAAAACCGGTAATATTTTTTCTGCCGAAGCCGCTGCTTCACACCGGTAATCTTGCGGGTAGCCGCATAACGAAGGGTAAGATACGCGTTATTTTCCGCCTTTCGCTTATACGTATTGCGGGAAAACAAACGAAAATAGCTCCACACCAGCGAGACGATGGCCAGCAGCCAAAACAACAGGCTAAACCCATTGTTAAACAGCATGGACAACACCAGCATCGCCAGCGCCGCCACCGTAAGGAACCGGCTCAGCTCATCTACGCCATATCGTCCCGTCATTACCTTTCGCAGCCAGTTTCCCATACAAAAGACGCCTCCAAAACCATTGGCATTTCTAAAATCCGTAGTGGGTTCATACGGTTCACTTTACCGCAAAACCATGACTTAGGCAAGGGCTTTCCCGTAAACGAATCGTAAATTTCAGCGAAAAGGCCGTTTTTTTCCTGTTGATAGGCGAATTTTCCCCAAGGAAGAAGGAAGAGTGAAACGGTTGCATTTCCTATGGGAGTGTGATAAAATGAAACTGTTTGCCGTACCAACGGCAAAACTTTCATAAAAATACTGGAGGAATTATCTTGTCAGATCCTGTTGGACGATGGCTTGTGTTGGAGCTTTTGTTCGTGTTTACCGGCGGCTTTTGCGCCCTGGTCTCTTATGCCATCCAAGAATGTACCGAAAGCAAATGGATTCGCGCTGCGGCTGAGGGCGACAAAAAAGCTGCCCGCATTTTACCGGTGGTGCAACATCCCGAAGACTTTCGGGCTGCTATGCGAACGGGCGCTATGGTGTTCGGTTTTTTCGCGGTGATGAATCCTCTTACTGGAGGGTTGGTTTCTTGGGCAGAGGACTTTTTCCCCGCAAGCCACGCTTTGGCTCAGGTAGCGGGCGCCTGCGTTTGGATTTTGTTGTTATTGTTGTCGGTGGTGCTGATGGACCTGGTTCCGGGCCGCTATGCTTCCTGCCGGGCGGACGCCGCTTTGCGACGGCTGTTTACCCCGGCCAAATGGTTGGCCGCGCTGCTTGGCCCTCTTTCCCGGTTGCTGCTTTGGCTAGCCAGACAGCTTTTGCGGCTTGTGGGCGTCCATCCCGAGGCCGCTGGCGAAGAAGTCAGCGAAGACGAGATCCGGTTGATGGTAGACGCAGGAGAAGAAAGCGGGGCTATCGGCCAGGAGGAAAAAGAGCTAATCGAAAAAGTCTTTGCGTTTGACGACACCACCGCCGAAGACGTCATGGTGCACCGCACCGACGTGGAAATGGTGTGGCTGGAGGACACTGACGAGGAAATTCTGAATCTAATCCGGGAAAGCGGCCTTTCCCGTTTTCCGGTGTGCGGAGAGGACGCTGACGACATTGTCGGTATTCTTTCTACCCGAGACTATCTGCTTAACCGGCAGCAATCCCAGCCAAAACTGCTGAGCGAACTACTTCGTCCCGCCTTTTTCGTTCCTGAATCCATGAAGGCCGACGTGCTTTTGCGGAACATGCAGAAACAAAAAAACCACATGGCTCTTGTAGTGGACGAATACGGCGGCACCGCCGGCCTGGTGACAATGGAAGATTTGCTGGAAGAGCTGGTGGGCGAAATCTACGACGAATTTGACCAGGAAGAAGAACAGGAGATCACCGCTTTGGGCGGGGACGTTTGGCGGATTGCCGGTTCCGCCTCGTTGGAGGAAGTGGCTGAGGCACTGGAACTGGAAGCTGATCCAGAAGATCTGGAGGAATATGAAACCCTGGGTGGATTGGTTTTTGGCCAGCTTTCCGTAATTCCCCAGGATGGCGCATGTCCCGTCATTGACGCCATGGGTATGCATATTCAGGTAAAAAACGTGGCCGACCACCGAGTGGAGTGGGCAATGGTAACCAAGTTGCCTCAACCGGTCCGGACAGAAGAATAAAATACTCCATGCAGGTTGGATCTGAACAGAAACGGGGAGCCCCTGCCGCGGAAAAGCCTTTATCCGCTATGACTTTGGAGGAGCTATGGCAGTTGTTTCCCGTTCAACTCTGCCCGCCTGACCCGGTTTGGCAAAAGTGGTATCAGGAAGAAGCCCAGCGCCTACTGGCCTTTTTGCCAAAAGAGGGGCTGACTTTGCATCACATTGGCAGTACCGCTGTTCCTGGCATCTGGGCAAAACCCATTGTGGATATTCTTCTGGAGGCGCCAGACGCCATTCCTATGACTCAGCTGCGAGAAGTCCTGTTGCAAAACGGTTACCTTTGTATGGCGGAATCCCCCAAGCGGATGTCCCTGAACCGAGGTTATACCAGCCAAGGCTTTGCTGCACGCGTGTTTCATCTCCATGTGCGCCGGCCGGAAGATCATCCGGAGCTATATTTTCGAGATTATCTTCGGGAGCATCCCCAAGTGGCAAAGGCATACGAAGCGTTAAAACGCAGCCTGGCGGAACCTTTTCGCTATAACAGAGACGGCTATACCAACGCAAAAGGCCCCTTTATCGCCCAATGGACCGCGCAAGCTCAGGCCATTTATTCCCAACGGTATGATTCAAGTCTGTCTTGAAACCGTTCTCGTTCAAAGCGCATTTGCAGGTAAGTAAAGGCCTAAAACTCCCCTATCGTTTTATCAGGCCAGCTCCGCCCTATCTGGTTTGCGTTTCATCATGCCAGAGAAATTTGGGGCAGTTTTTCTTCCGCGCCCACCCTGGATAAACGCAAAAAGACAGAGCTTGCGCCCTTTTCAACAGGCCTCGCGCCTCTCTAAATCGTTAACCCGACGAAGGCTCCCCGGCGGCGCCGGGGAGCCTCTATAATTAAGGAGAATCACTATGGCAAAGACTGCAAATCTGGATATGATAAACGGCCCTCTGCTGGGGAAAATCCTGCGGTTTTCTCTTCCGCTGGCCTTGTCCGGCATGCTCCAGCTGCTTTACAACGCCGCCGACGTAGTGGTAGTGGGCCGCTGGGCGGGTTCGGCGGCATTGGCAGCAGTAGGTTCCACCGGTGCGCTGGTAAATCTGCTTGTCAATCTATTCATGGGGGTGTCGGTGGGCTGCAACGTTCTGGTAGCCCGGTACTACGGCGCCGGAGACCAAAAATCGGTGTCAGAGACCGTTCACTGCGCGGTGACTTCCAGTGTATTGATTGGCCTGCTGGCGGGAGCAGTAGGATTGGTTTTTTCCACTCCGCTGTTGCGGCTGATGGGCTCGCCTGAGGACGTCTTGCCCCTGGCCTCTTTATATCTGCGAATTTATTTTTGCGGCATGCCCTTTAACATCGCTTATAATTTTGGCGCGGCAGTGCTGCGAGCGGTAGGGGATACCAAGCGACCCCTATATATCCTTTCGGCGGCAGGCGCAGTGAATATCCTGCTCAATCTACTTACCGTCATCGCCTTTCATATGGGGGTAGCCGGAGTGGCTCTGGCTACCGTAGCTTCTCAGATAATTTCCGCTCTTTTGGTGCTTCGCTGCCTGATGCTGCGGGAGGATTGCTGCCATCTGAGCCGCAAGGAACTGCGAATTTATCGAGATAAATTGCTTTCCATGATGAAAGTGGGCCTGCCCGCCGGTATTCAGGGCAGTCTGTTTTCTCTATCCAATGTGATTATTCAATCCTCGGTAAACAGCTTTGGTTCGGTAGTAATGGCAGGCAACTCGGCGGCAGGCAACCTGGAAGGTTTTGTTTACACCGGGATGAATTCGGTCTATCAGGCTTGTATCACCTTTGTCAGCCAAAACCTGGGCGCGGGGAAACCCCGGCGCATCCTGCGGGTCATGGGTATTTGCTTAACGGTGGTTGCCGGCGTTGGGCTTTTACTGGGCTGTGGCGTCTACTTTTTTGGGCACAGTCTGCTGTCCATTTACGCCTCGGACGCCGAAGGCTTACAAGAGCAAATTATCACCGTAGGCCTGCTGCGGCTGTCTTATGTATGCGCCCCCTATTTCCTCTGCGGGCTGATGGAAGTAGGTTGCGGCGGCATGCGGGGCCTGGGCCGCTCCTGGCTGCCGACAACCATAACTTTGTTGGGCGCTTGTGGACTTCGAATTTTATGGATTCTTACGATTTTTCGGGAATATCGAACGCTGGACAGCATTTATGTTTCCTATCCCATCTCCTGGGGAATCACTTTCCTGGCTCATATGGCCTGTTTCGCGCTGGCTTACCGCAAGGTCAAGAGCCAATTCCCGCCAGAAGCTATGGCTCTGGAATAATTTCATGTTTTCCATTCAAAAGCGGTGGAATTGCAATCTGCAATTCCACCGCTGAATCCACATATGTATCATCATAGCGCAGGAGAAGAAACAGGGGAGCAATATCTTTCTATCGTCCGCGCGGCGGCTAAAAGCCTGCGCTCGTCTGCACCGTAAAGGATGATTCCTCTAGGCGTTTGGTCTTCTCCCATACATAGTTTCAAGGTAAGCGAGGGCAACCCTGTAAAATGTTCTTGATATTGGCAAAATCCCTTTGGAATGCAACCTGGCGTATCCTGGCTTGAAGCCCACAACCCCGTTTTCCCCTGCGCAAGCCACAATAGAGAAAGAGGTGTCGGTCCTCCACAGCCATAGCGCAAAATCCTGCGGAAACGGCCACTGCCGACCCAGTGCTTGACCCGCTGGGGTCTTTGTCGCGGTCATATGCGTTTTTTACAGAGCCGCCTTTGGAACTATAGCCATTTGGCATGCCTTGCGTAGTAAAATTTGCAAACTCGGTCATGTTGGTCTTGCCTAAAACAATCCCTCCGTTTTGTATGATATTCTCTACCACTGCCGCATTGGCCGGCGCTTTATTGTCGGATAAAGCGAAACTCCCTGCCGTTGTATGGAGGCCGGCCACATCTTAAGATAGGAAATGGTTAATTCTTTCACACTAATTGTTCTTTTTTGAATTTCCGCTTATCAATCAAACACGTCCGCAGCAGCTCCGGCTGGCGATTACCCGGCCCTCTTTCGAGTCAGCCGGACAAACGCCACAAACAACAGATATCCCAAAAGCCCGCCCAAAGTATTCAGGATCAAATCGTCCACATCCACGCTGCGGTTAAGAAAAAGTTGGGCGCACTCAATCCATAGGGATGCGCCTGCGCACAGCGGCAGGGTTTTCCACCACCGGGCCAGCTTCTTCCACAGCAGCGGCGGAAGAAAGCCCAGGGGGACAAAGATCAATATGTTGCCCGCCAGATTGACCAGTTGCTGGCTCAGGCTGGTGTGCCGCCAGTAAGCCAAAATCGTTCTGCCGGGGATCAGATTGATCCCCCAGCCGCCCCGAATCCGATCCAGGGGATGATCCCAGTGCCCCGACGTAGGGGTCAGGGTTTGGGAGGCCAGCCCCGCTAGATAAATCACAAAAACCGCCAGATAAATCTCCCGTCTCCACCCAAGCGGCTTTCCTTTCGCCTTCAGCCATACTGCCCGGAACACCAACCATATCGGCAACGCCAGCAGCATATAACCAGTCATATCGTCTAAATAAGAAAGAACCGCGCTCATAGTTTTTTCACCATTTTCAAAATTCCCCGAGCGATGGCTTGGGCATACGCTTCAAACTGCTCCTCCAACAACCGGTTATCCTCCTCCGAGTCCACAAAGCCCAACTCAATCAAACAAGCGGGCATCTGGGTGTTGGCTATTACATAATAACTGGAATCCGGATTGCCGGCGGTGCCCCGCTTCACGCCCCGGTCTCGGGAAATTTCCGCCTGGACCAGCTGCTCTTGAATATGTTTCGCCAGCAAAGTCTCGTAGCGTTCGCCCTGGACGGAGATCCAAGTCTCCACGCCCCGGCCGCCGCCGCTATTCCGATGAATGGAGATAAACAACGTGGCCCCCGCTTGGTTTGCCGCCTCCGCTCGCTGTTCCAGATTCACCGCCTGGTCGTTCTCCCTGGTAAGCATCACAGTTAAGTCGTCAAAACCATAGGCCTCCAACGCTTCCCGCACTGCCAACGCTATGGCAAGCGTATCCTCTTTTTCCGTTTGACCTTCCCACATCGCGCCCGGATCAGCGCCGCCATGCCCTGGGTCCAAACAGATTAAAATGTGATCAGGCACTCTAAAATCATTCCTTAGAGAAAAAACAATCAGAATAACCCCTGCCGCTAGCAAAAGAGCTCCAGCCAATCCCACCCATATCCAGATTTTTTTTGCGGGATGGGGGTTGTCCGCAATTTCGGGATGGTTCATAAGTCCTCCTCTGTCAAGGTCTGATTTTGTCAAACATCCAGCAAATGACCGTCCAGCATAGAAAGCAACCCCGGGGTAAAGATAAGGCGTCCCATGGGAAGAACGCCTGGGTTGAAGAACGTTCCACTCCGGCTGGTGAGAAACAGGATACGGCATAAGCGGCTCTCTTTGAACGGCATATAAAAAATTATCCCATAGAAACCCGTTGGTGTCAACCGTTTTGCCGGGGCACAGGCCTGCTTTTGCTTTTAATTGCTTTTTCAAGAATGGGCATAGGAATATTTTTGTGCTATAGTAATCGTGTAACTTCTATTGTCCCACAAAACGCCGCAGATTCTTGTTAGCATGCCCAAAACGTTTATGAAAGGCGGATCTTTTTTATGAATTCTCATCAGGAAAACCGCATCCGAGCTTTGGAAGCTCAAGTCGCGCTCCAGCTGGAAACCATCAGCCAATATCTTTACCGCCACCCGGAATTGGGACTGGAAGAACGACAGTCGGCCGATTATTTGTGTCAATTTTTATCCCAAAAGAGCTTTGCAGTGGAACGGCCCTGGCATGGTCTGGAGACCGCTTTTGCCGCCCGCTGGGGAAACGATGGCCCAGAGATCGCCTTTCTAGCCGAATATGACGCCCTTCCAGGCTATGGACCACAGGGAAACGCTCCAGGCCATGCCTGCGGACACAACTGGATTGCCGCCGCCACAGTGGGCGCCGCTTTGGTTCTGAGCCAAATCTGTCAGGAAGAAAATCAGCCGGTGCGCATCCTGCTGGCGGGCTGCCCCGCAGAGGAAACCTTCGGATCCAAATCCCTTTTGGCCCGGGAGGGCGCCTTTGCCCAAACAGCCTGCGCCCTTCAGCCCCATCTCAGCAATCACACCAATTTGTATCATCGGTCGCTGGCGCTGGACGCTTTGGAAATCCGCTTTTTCGGAAAAGCAGCCCATGCTTCTGCCGCCCCCTGGGAAGGGATCAACGCGTTAGACGCTATTCAGCTATTTTACGCTGGGGTAAACGCCCTGCGGCAACAGCTGCCTCCCGACGTGCGTATTCACGGCATCATTCGAGAAGGCGGGTTGGCTGCCAACTCCATTCCAGAACGAGCCTCCTGCTTGTTTTACGCCCGGGCAGCCCATCGGCGGCAACTGAATCAGATTACCGCTCGTCTTCGGGATATCGCCCAAGGAGCGGCTTTAATGACTGGCGCCCGGCTGGAAATCACCTGCCCCGAGCAACCCATGGATGATCTAATCCAGATTCCCGCCTTACAAAAAACTTTAGCGGAACGTCTGGCGGCTGAGGAACTGTTCAGCATTACCCGAGAGGAAGAAGCCGCTTTATCCGTGGGTTCCACCGATGTGGGCAACGTGAGCCATGTTTGTCCCACCTGCTTTGTGGAGCTGCCGTTGGAGGGTTTTTCCGGTCATACCGCCCAAGCTTTAACTCTGGTTGAAAAACCGGCCTTTCCCATTTTACATACCGCGGTGCGGGCGCTGGCAGGGACGGCTTTGGAAGTGGTTCAGAACCCCGCCCTACGGACACAAATAACAGAGGAGTGGCGCGCGCAGGTTTCAAAGAATTAAGCGGTTTACCCTTCGGGCGTCAGACCGGCTTGCGCCAGCCGCTTGCCTAAAATCGGCCCCAAGACGACTGCCGCTGCTATTTTTGCCAAATCGAATAATAAGAACGGATATACGCAGCTGACGAAAGCCGCCTCCAGAGTGGTATCCATTTGAAGGCAGAACACCCCAGTGCCGAAAGCGTACAGCACCCCGGTGGCAAAAATCATCCCCGCCAGCTGAAGCATGCGGCTTTGCGGAAACCATTTTACAGTGAGACCCGTTAAAATTACCATGGGAATATAACCTAAAAGATAGCCTCCAGTGGGACCGGCCAATACGGCGGCGCCTCCGCGAAACCCGCTGAACACCGGCAGACCTACCATTCCCAGAAGAATATAAACCAAGGTTGCCGCCGCCGCCCGTTTCCAGCCCAAAAGATAAGGGGATAAATAGAGGATCAACGTGCAGAGGGTAAAAGAGATTTTCCCTGCCGAAACGCCAAAAGGCGCCACCGCGCCAATAACCGCCGCCATTACCCCAGTTACCACCAAAGAAGAAACTTTTTGATTTGTTTTGTTTTTCATAAGCGCTCCCTTAGATTCTTTGCTAAATTTTTATTAACAATACAGCAGATTCTTCCATTTGTCAACCGGTTTTCAAGAGCGAAGGGTGGAACAAATACGGCTATTTTAGAACCTGGCTCCTTTTTCATTAAGCGCCTTTTGCGTGATTACGCCGGTATCCAAAAGATCCTTATGCGCCAACAGTTGGCCGGCTCAGTGTTTTTTTTACTCGTCTTTCCCAAGCTTTTTCTCAATAAAATAGAAACAGCTGGCCGCCTTCCAGCCCTTGCGAATTTTTCGTTTCTTTGCTAAGATAAAATATAAAGTGACAGAAAGGGGAATATGACGATGAACGACAATTGGGAAGAACTTGCGGTCAAAGCCCGCCGCCGGATTTGGTTGAGCTGGAAAACTGGTCTTTTATTGATGGCAATTCTGTTTTTCATTGGGCTGCTGATCGCTTATTCCTCCGGAGCCTCCTATGGACGGCAAGAGATTCTCTCTTCCCTGGCCAGCCAACAAGAGCAGCAAACGCGGGAGAAAACGCCGCCGGAGATCACAGGAGATCTGCTGCTCCAGCAGCTGACCTGTGTTCCTCAGTTGATCTCAAGCGAATATTACTACACCAACATGGGTAAATTTGAGGACCAGGCTGATTTTTACGGCTGGAAGGTCCCTTTCACGGTCAAACGGTTCATCGTTTCCTATGATGGGCGAATTCAAGCGGGCCTGACCGACTTGGAGGAACTATCTATAGAGATCGACCAGCAAACCCGCAAGATTACCGTATCCCTGCCGCCTTGTGTAATTTTATCCCATGAAATCTTTGAAGACAGTCTGGAGGTTTTTGACGAAACCAGCAGCATCTTTAATCCCATTAAAATTGAGGACTACGCCGGTTTTACCGCTGACCAAAAGCAAACGGTGGAGCAAAAAGCGATTGACGGCGGTTTTCTAACTTCGGCGGACCAACAGGCCCGGCAGGCGGTGACCGCCCTGCTTAGCCAAATGCCCGGTATAGAAGACTATACCCTTTCCATTCTTACCGTTCCATAAACGCGACGTTTGAGAGCAAATTCTTCAAAAATTCCTTGACAAGCTAGTTTTCCACTGATATAATAAATTACGCTCATTCCGGAGACAGCAGGAGAACCATAAACGGCTCAGCCGTCCTGCCGAGGAAACAGAGATTCTTTGGATCATTTCTGTGCCTTTTTGCCGGTTTGCAAAAGGGCACTGTTTCTTTTTTTGCGGAAAATGAGCAAAAATGATACACGGAGGTGAAACACGCAATGCCTAACGCAAAGATTTTGGCGGAAAAACAGGCAGTGGTTGCCGCTCTGGTGGAGAAGATGAAAAACGCTTCCGCCGGCATCCTGGTAGATTACAAAGGAATCACCGTAGAAAACGATACCCTGCTGCGCGCCGAGCTGAGAAAGAACAATGTAGAATATTCGGTTGTAAAAAACACCCTCACCCGGTTTGCCGCCAAAGAAGTGGGTTTTGACGCCTTGGAACCGGTGCTGAACGGCACCACCGCTTTGGCCATCAGCATGGAAGATTCCATCGCCCCTGCCCGGGTCATCAGCGACTTTATCAAAAAGAACCCCAAGGTTCCTTTCCAGGTTAAGGCCGGCTTTGTGGACGGTCAGGTCGTGGACGCGGAAACCATCAAGCAGCTGGGCGACTTGCCCAGCAAGGATGTGCTGGTCGCTATGGTGCTTGGCACCATGAACGCCCCCATCGCCGCCCTGGCGCGGGCGATCAACGCCATCGCTGAACAGAAGGGCGCTCCCGCAGGCGGGTCCGCCGAAGCTGCTCCCGCCGCTGAATAAAAACAAATTGGAGGTAATTACAAATGGCTAGTGAAAATGTAACCAAGCTGGTTGAAGAAGTAAAGGCGCTCACCGTTCTGGAGTTGAGCGATCTGGTCAAGGCTCTGGAGGAAGAGTTCGGCGTTTCCGCCGCCGCTCCTGTGGCCATGATGGCCGGCCCTGCCGCCGGCGCTGCTCCCGCTGAGGAAGAAAAGACCGAGTTCACTCCCGTTCTGGCGGAAGTGGGCGGCAATAAGATCGCCGTTATTAAAGCGGTCCGTGAGTTTACCGGTCTGGGCCTGAAAGAAGCCAAAGAGCTGGTGGACGGCGCTCCCAAGCCCATCAAGGAAAACGTCTCTAAAGAAGAGGCCGACAACATCAAGGCCAAACTGGAAGAGGCTGGCGCCAAAGTCGAGATCAAATAAATTATTTCCCCAACATAACAGCCAGGAGAAAATGCTCCTGGCTGTTTGCTTTTTGTCCCGCTCATTCTCAGCTTTTTCCAGCCCCATTCCTTTTGATCCAGTCTTCTTTAAAAAACAATAAAGCCGCCCTTTGCCGGACATACTAAGATAAAAAAGGAGAGCGGCTATGAAAAAGCATTGGCGTCCCGCCCTATCCGGCGCACTGGCCGGATTGCTCAACGGGCTTTTTGGCGCCGGAGGCGGCATCCTTTTAGTGCCGTTGCTGATGAGCTGTCATCAGCTGCCTGCCCGGCGGGCTTTCGCCACCTCATTGGCGGTAATGGTTCCCCTTTCTTTCGTCACTGGAACGGTATACGCTCTGCAAGGCCAGCTGGATCTGCGGGCGGCGGCCCCCTATCTTCTGGGCGGCGTGTTGGGCGGTTTCCTGGCTGGAAAATGGCTGAAAAACCTGCCGGTGGTTTGGTTGCGCCGGGGTTTTGGAGCGCTACTGATTCTTTCCGGCCTGCGGGCGGTGCTGGCATGATCTGGGCGGTGCTAATGGGAATTGCCGCGGGAGTGCTTACCGGCGCGGGAGTTGGCGGCGGCACATTGCTGCTGATCTATCTTACGCAAGGGGCCGGTATGGCTCAACTCCAGGCCCAGGGAGTCAATCTACTGTATTTTTTAATTACTGCGCCAGCTGCTCTCTGGGGGCATTTTCAAAATGGTCTGGTAGAAAAATCTATCGCGCTGGAGGCTGGATTGGTGGGAGCGGCAGCCGCCGCAGGAGCGGCTTGGCTTTCTACCGGGATGGATGGCGGAAGTCTGCGGCAGAT
>CATJIY010000129.1 GCA_949740695.1 uncultured Eubacteriales bacterium | reverse complement strand
TCGTCCCGCGGAAAACAGGGGCAAGATATCAAAGGGCGGCATGGTCCCCAGCTCGTCGCAAAACAGCACCACCCGGTTCTGCAGTCTGCCGCCGTTCTCATCCGCTACCGAAAACAGCTCCCGGCTCAGGTTCTGGATCAACAGTCCGGCCATGAAGTTTTTGGTGTTGTCCTCCTCGGGTAGGATCAGGAAGATGGCAGACTTCTCCGCGGCGAAGGTTTCGGCGTCCATTGCGCTGTCAAAGCACAAGATCTGTTCCAGCTCGGAGTCCAAAAAGGCGTTCAGCCGGGAAAGGACGGTGGAGATCACCGAGGCCATGGCCTGTTCGGAGGTGTTCAGCGCCGCGCCGGCGAACCAGCGGGCCTTGTGTTCGGGGGGAAGCTGGTCCATCAACAGCTGGAACCGGCTCTTGCCCTTGACCTGAGAAGGCGCCAAAAGCTCCTGCACCAGCCGGAACACCGAAACGATATGCCGGCACTCCACCGGCTCGGCAGCGGTGGGCGGCAGGAACTCGGCCAGCAGCAAAATGACCGCGGTGAGCAGCCCTTCGGCGGCATCGTAAAAATAGGCGTTCTGTCCCCGGCTTTCCGTCCCATCCGGGCTGACGATGGTTTTGGATAAAATCTTGGCGTATTTCTCCGCCTTGGCGCGGGCGGAAAGGTTGTCCGGCTCCGCTCTGGAGATGTCCATGTACCGGTTGATCAGGGTCAGCAGATTGCCGCCGTCCGACCGGGTGGGGTTCCGCAGGTCGATCACCGACACCTTGTAGCCGTAGTATTTTTGGGCAATTCTGCCGTAGTTTCGGGCCAAATCTCCCTTGGTGTCCAGCGCCAGAAAACGCATACCGCAGGCGCAGGCGTATTCCAGATTGGGGTACAAAAAATACGCCGTCTTGCCTACGCCGGAGGCCCCGATCATCAGGCAGTGGATATCGTCGCCGTCCACCAGGGCGGCGCCCCGGCCTTTGCCGCCTGTGCTGCCCAGGATCAAGCCCTGGACGGCGGGCAAATGCTTTCCGGCCCGCCAGTCGGACACTCGGAAGGGCATCCGGACAAAGGTCCGCGCCAGCTCTTTTGGAGTGGCCCAGCGGGCCTCGCCATGCTGGCCGTCGCCCACCGTTTTGGCCTTGACGCTGTCCAGCGAAGCCCGGTTGGACAAAAAAGAAGCCGCCGCCAGCAGAGCCATGGCTCCGCCCGCCAGCAGCAGCAACACCAGTTGTTGAGTTTGCAAAATCACGCCTCCTTCAAAATTGCAGAGTCATATTCATTGACGGTTCCTGTTGATTGGCTTGTGTCAAATCCTCGTTCCAGTCCTTCCGTTCCGGAACCAGCCGTCGGGAAGCCAGCCCCATCTCAGCCAGCCGCGCCTCCATCCGCTGGCAGGCTTGCTGTCCCGCATCGTCGTTATCCAGACAGAGAAGTACTTCTTCCGGCCTCTCCATCTGGGAAAGCATCCACTCCGCCGGACGGAAAGAGGTGCCGCAGCAGGCCACATAACTGTGCCGCCGCCAGCCCTCCGGATACAGGGTGAGATAACTCAGCAGGTCTATCGGCGCTTCAAATACAAAGAGCTGCCCGCCGGTCCCCAGATGATGAAAGCTGTACCGGGGATCGCTGCCCTCCACGTTGCCCCGAAAGGGCTTCCCAAAGCTGTTGGCGGAGCGTTTGTGGGCGTGCCGGGGCATACCATTTTCGTCCGTTCCCACGAACACGCAGTTGTGGCGGGCGTCCTCATAAAGCAGCTTTGCCCGGACAAAGTAGGTAATCATCTCCGGGGCGATCTTCCGCCGCTTGCAAAGATAAGCGTACATCCGGCGCAGGTTGGGCGCTGGGGGCGGCAGGACGAAGGGCGTTTTTTGCGCGGGCTTTGGCTTTGCCGCCGGATAGACCTGTCCGGCCTCCCCGGCCAGCAGCAGGGACATGGCTTCCGGATAAGACAGGCCGCAGCGGGTTTGGAGGAAGGACACCGGCCCGCCGCCCCGCTGGGGGGGGTGGTCGTACCATTGGTTCCCGCGAATGGTGACGCTGTGGTCGCTTTCCATCCGCTGTTCCCGGCCCGAGCGGATGAGGGTTTCCCCGCGCAGGCGGAGAAATTCCTCCAGATCCACCTGGTTGGCCCGGCGCTTTTGTTCGTCTGTAAAAGGAATGTAAGGCATAGAGTCCACCTCAATTTCTGAATGATTTTGGTTGCGCTTTTTCGCAAAATCGGGTATACTAAAAACAGTAAACGGAAAGGAGTGAGCGTATGGTCTACACCATTCCGCAAATTGTCCAGCGACTGGTCCCCATCGCGCAAAAATACTGCCTGCCGGCGGTCTATCTGTTTGGTTCCTATGCCCGCGGCGAGGCCGATGAAAACAGCGATATTGACCTGTTGATCGACACCACCGGGACGGAGATCAAAAGCCTGCTCCAGCTTTCCGCTGTCTATTGCGAACTGGAGGAGGCGCTGGAAAAGCGCGTTGATTTGATCACGATGAGCGCGTTGGAGCAGCCCGTTCAGATGGACAGTGACCGCCGCTTCCGGGAAACTGTTTTACAGGAAAGGGTGACCCTTTATGCTGTCGCCTGACCAGCAGCGGTTGGCCCATATCCGCGATTATTGCGATGAGATCGGCAAGACCATTTCCCGCTATGGCGCTTCTTTTGAAGCGTTCGATCAAGACCCGGATTACCAGCGTTCGGTGGCGTTCTGCATTTTGCAGATCGGAGAGTTAAGCGGCGGACTGTCCGCCGGGTTTCGGGAACAGACCGCCGCCCAGGTCCAGTGGGGTCCCATCAAAGGAATGCGGAACCTGATGGCCCACAGCTATGGAACCATGAGCCGGTCGATCATCTGGGAAACGGCGATTCATGACATTCCGGCCTTGCGGGACTTTTGCGAACAACAGCTGTTATAAATAAACGCGGGGTTGCCCCGCGTTTATTGCTGTTCGCTCCATTCCGGCTCGTGGTCGTCCGGCTTATGCCCCTGGGCGATTTTCTTTTCCCGGATCTTCCGTTTCAGCTTACTGTCCACAAAGGAAAATCCTTGCGCCGGAGCGGGCTGACTTTCCATCAGCTCGCCCACCTGGCGCAGCAGACGAGAAGCAGACACTGCGATAGAGAGCTTGAATTGTGAGCCGGTATGAAACAAAGAGCAGGCTTGAACAGCCTGCTCTTTGTCAAGCGGCGGGTTTTCATCCATATCCTCTGCCAGCCTTGCCGCCTCCCGCACCACCAGATTGCGTATCTGCCTGAATTCTCTCTGCTGGGAAAGGGGAAGCCGCTCGGGCAGATCGTCCTTATAGGTGCGGAGAATTTCTTCCCTCTGGCGGTACCACAGCTCGTAAGCGGCGGCGATCCTCCGG
>CATJIY010000128.1 GCA_949740695.1 uncultured Eubacteriales bacterium | reverse complement strand
GTTCCGGGCCATTGGTCTGGGGGGCAGGTATGTCTCTGGTCTGGATCATTGTATTGTGGTGAGCATGGGAACCGGCACCGCTCTGACCTATGTTTCGGGAGAGGACATCCGGTACATCAACGGCAGCGGCGTAGGCGGCGGCACCATCCTGGGCCTTTGTGGAAAAATGCTGGGCACCAGCAGTTATGAGCATATCGCTGAGTTGGCCACCCGGGGGGACGCCAACCGGGTGGATTTGACCATAGGAGATATCAGTCACGACCGTCAGCTGGCGAATATGAATAACAAAACGACTGCCTCTAATTTTGGAAAGATCAGCGACGAGGCCGGGGACGCTGACTTTGCCATGGGGGTTATCAATATGGTGTTTCAAACGGTGGGCATTTTTGCTATGATGGCCGCCCGGGAACATCAGGTGGATGCTGTTATTCTTACTGGTACGCTGAGCCGCATGAAAGCAGCCCAGCAGGTCATCCGGGGGCTGGAGGACTTATACGGCGTCCGTTACATTGTCCCCGAACATTCGGAATTCAGCACCGCCATTGGTGCTGCGTTATATGGAGAAGGAGAATCAAGGAAATGAATCTGACGACGGCAAGCCGGAGCGAACTGGAAGCTTTCCGGCAGAAACTTTTAAAGGATTTTGAAGCCTGCAAGGCCAAGGGACTTAAGCTGGACATGTCTCGGGGCAAGCCCAGCAAAGCGCAGTTGGACCTGTGCGAGCCGATGCTTACCGCAGTAAGCCGCAACGAGGAGATGCAGGCAGGCAAGACCGATGTGCGCAACTACGGCGGATTGGAGGGACTGGCCGAGTGTCGGAAGCTTTTCGCAGAGATTTTGGAGGTGCCTGAGGATTGGGTTATGGCTGGAGGTAACGCCAGCCTGACTATGATGTATGACGCCATGCTCCGTCTGTGGGTCTTTGGCGCGCCTGAAGGAAAGCCCTGGAGCCAGGAGGCCAAGGTCAAGTGGTTGTGTCCGGTTCCCGGCTATGACCGGCATTTTGCGATCTGCCAGCAGTTAGGGATGGAGATGATTCCGGTGCCTATGCTGGAGGACGGCCCGGATATGGCCCTGGTGGAAAAGCTAGCCGGGGAGGATCCGGCGGTCAAGGGAATCTGGTGCGTTCCGAAGTACAGCAATCCCGAGGGAAAGACTTATTCGGACCAGACAGTCCGCCGGTTTGTCAAGATGAAAACCGCCGCTCCCGACTTCCGCATTTTCTGGGATAATGCTTATATCGTTCACCATCTTACTGACGAGCATGAGGAACTGCTGAATGTCTTTGAAGCCGCCAAGGAATATGGCGCGGAAGATCGGGTGCTGGAGTTTTGCTCTACCTCTAAGATTTCCTATGCCGGCGCGGGGGTAGCCGCCATGGCCGCTTCTCCCGCCAACATCGCTTGGACCAAAAAGATCATGGGCGTTCAGGCCATTGGCCCGGATAAGATCAATCAGCTGCGCCATGTCCGCTATTTTAAGGACCGGGCAGGCATTGAGGCCCACATGAAAAAGCACGCCGCCTTGCTCAAACCCAAGTTTGATATGGTGCTTTCTCTGCTGGAGAGCAATCTGGGCGGCACGGGCGCCGGCAGCTGGCACACTCCTAAGGGCGGATACTTTATCAGTTTTGACGCTATGCCCGGCTGTGCCAAGCGTATTCACGCTCTCTGTAAAGAGGCTGGCGTGGTGATGACTTCGGCTGGCGCCACCTATCCGTATGGGGACGATCCAAAGGACAGCAATCTGCGGATTGCACCATCTTTGCCCCCAGTGGAAGAATTGAAGGAGGCGGCTCAGGTCTTTTGCACCTGCGCGCTGCTGGCCGCCACAGAAAAGCAGCTGGAGACCCGCTGAGGAATTGTTGCATTGCTTTAGGGCTGACCTTTCAGGTCAGCCCTTTTTCTATTCCCGTGTATAAATCTGGCAAAATGAGGACGCCCTCTTGCTAGGAAAAGAGGGCTATGCTATGATACAACCAACCGCAGGCGCGGATTTTGCCGAATCCGGCCGGCGAAAAAAGAAAGAGGGGACTGCATATGAAATTTTCGGATAAAGAACTGCGTTGCGCGGCGATATCGGTTTGTCAGTCCATGTTGGTTGGGTTGGAGGAACGGGCGGAACTGGAAGCTGGATGTTTGGCAGTTACGTATCGGTTTGAGCGGCGGATCAAAAGGTTGATTCACAAAAAGATTTTCTGGAGAGGATTTTCGCAGTTGGCCGAGCAGACGGCGGCAGTCCTTCTGATTGCAGCCATGAGCGCCGGGCTTTGGCTGAGTTTGAACCGCGAAGCTTGGGCCAGTTTTTCCGGATGGATTCGGGAGGTCTATGAAAACAGCTATGTGTATCAATATTTCAATCCGGATACTGGTGCATTTTTGGGAGATTATGAGGTTACTGGTTTGCCAGAAGAGTATGAACGAGAAGTTATTCTGCAAGGTGAGGAGATGTGTATAAAAAAGTACCAAAGTGATGAGGGTGAGCTTTTGTTAACGTGTTTCAGGACAAATGACGATATTAAAATTTTTGTTGATATGATGGATGGAATTACAGTGGAGACGGCGGAAATAAATGGATTCAATGGAGATTACTATATTTATGATAATCCTAAATTTGCCAGCGAACTGATATGGGTAGATGTTGCAAAGAATATAACCTTTCGATTATCTGGCTTTTTTGATAAAGAAAAAATGATTGCATTAGCAGAGAGCATTAAGGCTGAGAAGTGAAAAAAATATAAAATGCTGTCTGATTAGAAGAGTTTTGGACGTTTTATATGTAGAAAAATAGAAGGAGGTATTTTTATGAAAAAAATTGCGAGTCTTTTACTTTGCATGTGCATGGGGCTTTCATTAACAGCTTTTGCAGTGGAAGCACGTGTAGGATGTGCGCCGAGATTATCGTTCAGCGGAACAACAGCTAATATTGAGGTAACTGTCCAAGGGGTTGGATGTGATATTGAAGCAACTGTTCAGTTGTGGTGTGGAAATTCCATGCTGGATTCCTGGGAGGGGTCAGGAAGAACTGCCATTGTTATCAGAGGATCAGCCGAAGTGGAACGTGGAAAAACTTATACTGTAAGAGTAAATGGTACAATTGATGGAGAATCCTTTCAAGAGGCCACTATTACAAAAAAGTGCCCCTAATTGAATAGTTTGACAATGCGCTGAGACTACCATCCGGTTGCGGTCTGTAGCCGGGTGGTAATTTTTTATATCTTATGATGGAATACTGTAGCAATACTCGCCGTTTTTATGGGAGAATACTGCGGAGTAAAACATCCCAAACAGGTTGATGGCGGGCATCTTGGAAAAGCTGCCGTCCGGCGGCTTTTTGTTTTTTTGCGCTTTTTTTAAAAAAAACGACAGGGCTGTCTCCGAAAAACTTCCTTTTTCGCCAGCCCTTACCGGAAAAACGGTACGCTTTGGGGGATAAATGGTCTGTATTTATGCAGTGTTCTCCCTTATGATATAGGAAAGGGGGAATACCCATGGAAATCCAGAAAAACATCGCGGCCGTCATGCGGGCATTTAAAGAAGAAAGAGGAAAAACGATGACGGAATTTTCAGACTATTTAGAAATCTCTCGCTCGGCTTTGCAAGAATACCTGTCCGGCAATGGGAATCCAAATGTGACGACTTTGGAGCATTTGGCAAAGAAGCTGGAAATCGACCCTTCGTTGTTGATTTGCGGCGCTTTTTCTCAAGGCCAACTTACCATTCTGCTGAAGCTGCTGGACATGCTGAAACTCATTTCCGGACTGGAAGTGGAACAGCGCTGCCGGTTTGGTCAGCTGCTACTGGAGATGGTGTCGCTTTGGGACGCAGGAGACGACTGTGAATAAAGCGGCGGTTTTTCCTGGGGCTGACGCGGTGGCTTATCGCAGTCCTATGCCGGTGTCTCTCCGACGCGGATATCGGAGCGCCGCAGGGGAGATTACCTTTCCGGTATGTCCTCGCTGTCAGATTACCATGGAACGGGAATACCAGCGGTTTTGCGACCGGTGCGGACAAGCGTTGGATTGGAAGGACTTTTCCAAATCCATGGTGGTCATCTGCCGGTAGCCTGGCCTACTGTGGTTGGATTTGATTCGCCTGGCTTCGTGAAGGCGCGGGTAAGCGCTTTATTGGGGCGGAGGCTGGCTGAACCGGCTGAATGTGGTAGCGGCATTTGACTTTGGAAGAAGGGATGCCCTCTGGGGAGAGGGCCAGCGCTTCCAGGGTGTGCTCTCCAGGGTCAAGGCGGAGCGGTTGCTCATAAAGGATCCAGTCGCCTCCGTCCAGCCGGAACCAAATCGGATTGGTTCCGCTTTTTGGGGAAAAGGGATGTCCCTGGGAATATTCTCCAGAAGGGGATATGGCGGGCGTTTTGGGCCGCAGACGGACTAGGCTTTGAAACCGGTAGCTTTCAGGAGCGCTGTCCAGCAGGGCGCAAGCGTCTTCCAGCCGCCCTTGTCCGGTATAGGACTCGGCCAGCGCCAGATAAAGCTCAGGTCCAGCGTCATAATGGGAGATGCCTTCCCGTAGCAGCTGTTGGGAGGCAATCAGCTGATCTTGGGCCTGATAAAGTTGAGCCAGCGCCAGCCGGGTCCCGGTATCATAGGGATTGACCTCCAACGACCACAGATAAAGCCGTTTACCCCATTCTGGGCCTGCTGTAGCCGCCAGTCAGGAAAGCCGGTCAGCCATCCAGCTGGAGCCGGCGGTGGAAAAGAAAATCATTGCCGCTGCCGCCGCCAGCAGAAGTCCGACGCAGACCACTGCCGCCCAAACTTTTTTCATAAAAAAACACCCTTTCCAATAAGGAAAGGGTTCCCCAAAAAGGGCGGTTTAACGCAAAATCGGTCTTATGGCGTTTTTAGGCAGGTACAGCAAGTGCAAAAGATGATTATACGTTGAAAAGGAAGTTGACCACGTCTCCAGCTTTCATCACATATTCTTTGCCTTCGCTGCGGATTTTGCCTTTTTCCCGAGCGGCGGCCAAACTGCCCAGGGCTTTTAAATCTTCAAAAGCGATGACCTCCGCCCGGATAAAACCCCGTTCAAAGTCGCTGTGAATTTTTCCCGCAGCCTGGGGCGCTTTGGTGCCCTGAACGATGGTCCAGGCCCGCACCTCGTCGCTGCCGGCGGTAAGAAAAGAGATCAGACCCAGAAGGGTATAGGAACACTGAATCAGCCGGTCCAGGCCGGATTGGGCCATGCCGAGCTCTTCTAAAAACATGGCTTGTTCTTCCCGGGGCAGTTCAGCGATTTCTTGCTCAGTTTTCGCACAGATGGGCAGTACTTGGCTACCTTCCTTCTGGGCGATTTGGAAAACGGTCTGAAAGTAGGGATTGGCCTCCGGGTTGGCGGCGCCCTCTTCGTCCATATTGGCGGCGTAAATCACCGGCTTTAGGCTTAACAGGTCAGATTCCTGGATTATGGCCAGCTCGTCTGGCGGACAGTCGTAGGTTCGGGCGGGCAATCCTTGGTTCAGGTGGGCTAACAAGCCTTCGAGCACCTGGATTTCTCGAAGGTATTTTTTGTCGCCGCCTTTGGCCGCTTTTTTGGACCGGTCAATTCGCCGTTCTATCATCTCGGAATCGGCCAGCACCAGTTCGAGACTGATACAGTCGATGTCCCCGGCAGGGTCCACTGGAACCGCTTTGTTGGCGTCTTCCACTACGTGCATGATGTTGTCGTCATCAAAACAGCGCACTACATGGACGATGGCGTCAGTCATTCGGATATTGCTTAAAAATTGGTTGCCCAGTCCCGCGCCTTTGGACGCTCCCTTTACCAGCCCGGCAATATCCACAAACTCAATGACGGCGGGGGTGTATTTTTTGGGGTGGTACAGCTGGGATAGGTGGTCCAGCCGGCTGTCGGGAACCGACACCATGCCTACATTGGGTTCAATGGTACAGAAGGGGTAGTTGGCGCTTTCCGCGCCGGCGTTGGTAATGGCGTTGAATAAAGTGCTTTTGCCCACGTTGGGCAGGCCCACAATGCCTAATTTCATATGTTTTTCTACCTCCTGATTTTTCAGGGTCAATGCAATGCCTCTATTGTATCATAAGGATTTCAGTTTCACAATAGCAAGCAAAATCAGATTATCTGAAGATTTGGCGTTTTTACCAAATCTAGGGGTCAGAAGAAAAGGGGGTGCTTCATGAAGGAGACTTGCCATTCTGGAAAACTGCATTTTGAACCAGCAAACCAGGAAAATCGTAGGGCGTTGGAAAATTTAACTGTCTATTTGGAGCAATCCGGATTTATCGAATCGGTAAGCGATTGTTTGCGGGAGGCAGAGGTGTTTCCTTTGTGGCGGCCGGTTGGCATCTATGACGGCGATACGCTGGTTGGCTTTGCGATGTACGGTTTTTTCTCCGAACCATTTCCCGGGGAATTATGGCTGGACCGGTTGTTGATTGACAAGCGGTATCAGGGGAGAGGCTACGGCAGACAAGCGATATTGGGTTTGTTGGACCGGCTGCGCGGAGAATATGGCGGCTGCGCGGTGTATCTTAGCGTATATGAAGAAAATGCGCGGGCGATCCGGTTATACCAACAGATCGGATTTAGATTTAATGGAAAAATTGACGATAAAGGCGAAAAAATCATGAAGTATCTTTGGAAAACAAAACCCAAAGCATAACAGCTGTTGCATTGTGATTTTATAATGGTTACGGCGACAAGTCAAAGTGATTGCAAAGAAGGAAAAGGTGATTATGACGCTTACAACCGGGACAGTCTTTTTTGAATCGGAGGTGTATTC
>CATJIY010000127.1 GCA_949740695.1 uncultured Eubacteriales bacterium | reverse complement strand
CAACCATCTGTTCTCGGCAACAAGAAGTATCCTTTTCGGTATTTCCCGCTGAAAAAACTATGCAAAATACCGGCTCACCAATCTTTGGAACAACGCTTCGCTCCCTTTGGCCACGGTAAAACGAGAAGAACCGGTATACAATGTTCCATCAATACGAAAATAAATAGACTTTTCTCCCATACGAATGGTTAACAGATCGCCTCCTGCACCTCCATAAGGCACAGCGCCCCCATAAGGACCGCTGTAAATCAGCTTCATCCCAACCAGCTGATCGCAAATCCAGGCAATTTCCTCCGAATCTACAATACTAAGCCCATCAGCTGCCGGAGCGCTTTCTCGAGAAAGTTCCAAATAAACCTGTCGAACCTGCTCCGGCTTGTTGACCTGTGGAAGCGCCCAGTCCATCGGAATATTCCGGAGACCGGTTACTAACGCCAGCAACAAAATCAACGCTCCAAGCCCCACATATGGCCATTTGAATGTTTTTTTTGTGGTTTTCACTCCAGACTCCTTTCTGATCAGCCTAATTCGCCCAGCCTGGTTATTTTACCACCTGCCCCCAGAATTCCGGCGCTCATAGGCCCAAGCCGCCTTTCCATAAAAAACTAGCATCACCACATAAGCCGCTACGGCCACCAAATAAAGCCAGCTGGAAATCAAGCTAGCCAACAACCGCACCACCACCCAGGCGGTAAAGCATTTATAAATCTTATCGGCATACAGATCCCGGCGGGCCACCCGTTGAAGCTCATTGACGCCCAACACGCAAAAATACATCACAAAAAAACTGCTCAAATCGGTAATATAGTACAAAATTGTAGAAACAATAGAAGGTAATGTCAGATGAAACAGGCTCATCTGGTCCAAAAACTGCAATAACGTTACCGCTACCGTATAACCGCACAGCATTTTGGAAAAGGTCCCCGCATAGTGCCAACTGGAAGTCTGGGGCAATTCCTCGCTGCCTTTCAAGATCAAAAGATATCCAGTAGCTTGGCCAAGTCCAGCAATTAAATTGGCTGCCAAAGCAATTTTCGCGCCAAAGGGCAGCAACATGAGCAGCACCATCAGCCAAGAAGTCAATCCCGCCATTGCCAGCAAGACCCCCCAAAAAACTTTTTTCATAAAAGACTCCTTTCCCAAAAACCCATGTTTAAAAAAAGATACCGCAGAACTGCTCTGCGGTATCTTTGACCTGCTTTCAGCGATACATTTTCTTTTTTGCGCGGGCAGCCTCGCTTTTTTTACGCCGTTTAACGCTGGGGCTTTCATAGCACTCGCGCTTACGGAGCTCGGAAAGCACACCGGACTTTGCGCAGGAACGCTTAAAGCGCCGCAGAGCATTGTCTAAAGACTCATCCGGTTTCACACGGATCTCTGACATTTCTCTTCCCTCCCTCCGTATACAAAACAGATGACACTATGCATTGCAAAACTATTATATGCGCCTAGTGCCAGTTTGTCAAGCAATTTCCTGTGGTTTCACTACAAAATTAACGATTTTCTTTTTGATAACAATCGACTTGATGATCTGCATCCCCTTTAAGGCGGCTTGAATCTTCCCATCCGCCAAAGCCGCGCTCCGAATAGCTTCCTCGTCCGCGTCGGAGGCGATTGTAATCACACTGCGCACCTTACCGTTCACTTGAACGGCAATCTCTGCCAAAGCGTCCACGGTTTTACTTTCGTCGAACTGAGGCCAAGCAGTTTCCGCCAGCATGCTCCGCCCGCCCAATTGTTGGTTCAGCTCCTCAGTAATATGAGGGGCAAAGGGATTCAGAATGGTAAGGAAAGTTTGAAATTCCGCCTGATTACAGCCGTTTTTCTCCAGCTGATTCAGCAATCCCATCATAGTGGCAATGGCAGTATTGGCTTTAAGATTATCAGCGTCCTCTCCCACTTTTTTGATCGCCTTATGAATAGCGCTCTCATTCGCGGAAGAATAGCTCTCCCCTTTGACCAATTTTTCCGAAAGGTTCCATACCCGCTCCAAAAAACGCCGGCAACCCTTAATCGCCTTGGGATCCCAGGGAGCGGTCTTTTCAAAGTCCCCCAAAAACATTTCATAGAGCCGCATGGTATCGGCGCCATATTCCTCCACAATATCATCCGGATTGACTACATTGCCCAGAGATTTGGACATCTTGACAATAGGATGGGTGGCCATCTCCCCATATTTCTCTACCAGCGCGGCTCGAGCCGCAGCCTCACTACCCTGCTCTTTCACCAGTTTCTCTTGTTCCTCAGGAGACAAATTGTCAAAGCTGTGGGGGTTCAACCCTAAGATCATACCATGGCTAGTCCGCTTTTGATAAGGTTCCTTGGTAGGAACTACGCCTGCGTCATAGAGGAATTTATACCAAAACCGGCTGTAAAGCAGATGCAGTGTTGTGTGCTCCATACCGCCGTTGTACCAATCTACTGGCAACCAATAATCCAGCGCTTCTTTAGACGCCAGAGCACGCTCATTTTTCGGGTCGCAATACCGAAGGAAATACCAAGACGAACCAGCCCACTGGGGCATAGTATCGGTCTCCCGCCGGGCGGGACAGCCGCAATGGGGACAGACGGTGTTGATCCAGTCGGTACACTTCGCCAAGGGACTTTCTCCGTTGTCAGTGGGCTCATAGGATTTCACCTCGGGCAAACGCAATGGCAATTGATCCTCCGGCACTGGCACCCAGCCGCATTTTTCGCAATAAACCAGCGGAATTGGTTCGCCCCAATACCGCTGACGGGAAAACACCCAGTCCCGCAGCTTAAAGTTGGTTTTCAGCTTGCCAAAGCCCGCCTTGACAGCGTATTCTTTCATAGCCGGAATGGCCTCTTTAACGGTCATGCCATCCAGAAAGCCAGAGTTGACCATAATACCGTCTTCTTTCGCGGCGTAAGCTTCCTTAGTCACATCGCCGCCCCGGACCACTTGAATAATAGGCAAGCCAAATTTGGTAGCAAAATCCCAGTCCCGCTGATCGTGGCCAGGAACGCCCATGACGGCCCCCGTACCATAACCCATCAGCACATAATCGGAGATAAACACCGGAACACTGGCGCCATTAGCCGGATTCACCGCCCGGATGCCGGCGAGCAGCACGCCGGTTTTATCCTTATTTAATTCACTGCGTTCAAAGTCGGACTTACGAGCGGCGGCTTGTTGATAGGCTTCCACCTCAGCCCAGTTGCCAATCTTATCTTTCCATTCCTTCAAAATAGGATGTTCGGGAGACAACACCAGATAGCTAACCCCATAGAGCGTATCTCCCCGGGTGGTATACACCGTCATGGTATCGCCAGTGGACATCTGGAAATCTACCTCTAATCCCTGAGATCGGCCAATCCAATTGGTTTGTTGGGCCTTGACCCGCTCGATAAAATCCAGCTCCTCCAAGTCGTCCACCAATCGGCCGGCATATTGGGTAATGCCCAGCATCCATTGGCTCTTCTCCTTGCGAACCACTGGTGCGCCGCACCGCTCGCAGACTCCGTTAACCACTTCCTCATTGGCCAGCACACACTTGCAGCTGGTACACCAGTTCACCGGCATAGACGCCTTATAAGCCAGCCCCCGTTTGAACATCTGGAGGAAAATCCACTGAGTCCATTTATAATAACCGGGGTCAATGGTGGCAACCTCTCGTTCCCAGTCAAAACTCAGACCTAAACTGGTGAGCTGCTCCTTAAAATGATGAATATTTTGACGGGTGATCTGCTCGGGATGCACATGGTTTTTGATCGCGTAGTTTTCTGCCGGCAAGCCAAAGGCGTCCCAGCCCATGGGATAAAGCACATTATAGCCCTGCATCCGCTTTTTCCGCGCTACAATATCCAGCGCGGTATAAGAACGGGGATGTCCCACATGCAATCCCGCCCCGGAAGGATAAGGAAATTCCACTAAGGCGTAGAACTTGGGCTTGGTATAGTCGTTTTTCGCGTGAAAGACGCCGGCCTTTTCCCATGCGTCCTGCCACTTTTTTTCAATGCTGCAGTGTTCGTATTTCATATCGTCAGTCTTCCTTTATGATTAAATTTGACAGATCCACTCGGGTTCCGTCGCCCCATAGTCGCTCCAGGGCATACATTTCCCGCGCTTCCTGTTGGAAGACATTGACCACCACACCGGTATAATCCACCAGAACCCAATTGGAGGTGACCCCTTCACGGTGATGGGGCCGCACGCCCAGCTTGTCCTCAACCTGATCCTCAATCTCGTCGCCCAAAGCGCGGATATGCGTGCTGGAAGTACCGGTCATAATGATAAAGTAATCCGTGAGGGTAGTCTTGTCATCCACCTTCATGACTACGATATCCTTGGCTTTTTTTTCGTCGGCAATCTTTACGATTGCTTCCATCAGTTCTTTCGATTCCATCTGTTTCACCTCCTCTAGATTTTTCCGGACTTTCTTGCCGCCAACGCCCGCAACGTAGCGTCATAAGGTTCCCGCCCCTGGCCCCGCACAAAGACCACCGTTCGCTCCATGGCTGCGGTAACAGCGGCGTCTAAATCAGTAACCGCCAACGCCCGTAAGCGCTCCACGCCGGGATAATTTCGGGTTTCCTCGCACATATCCGCCACATAGAGGATCTTTTGCAGGGCGCTCATATCCTCCGCGCCGGTCGTATGTGTTCGAATGGCCTCCACCCCTTCCCGCGGAAGATGAAACTCCCGCAAGGCGGTTTCTGCCCCGGTATCCGCATGAATCAGCAAATCAAGATTGTCTCGATCATAATGGTATATTATATTCCATTTTTCCGCTAAGGTCAACTGCTCTTTTGGGCTAAGGCCTTTGGTGCAGTCGTGCAAAATAGCCGCAGCTCTGGCAAGATACTCGGGCGCGCCATATTTTTCAGCCATTTGCGCCGCCAGCTTTTCACAGCCCAGGGTGTGAGCGTATCGTTTTTCCGAGACCCGATCCTTCACCGCCTGCCGGAGATCCTCCAAAGATGGCAGATACAGCCCAGACTGATATAAATACTCCAAAATTGCCGGATGAAGATTTTCTTCGTTGGGTCGCTCCCGCACCTGGGTAGAACTGAGAGGCCGTGCTGGCGCATCAATCACATCCACCCCTATGGAAAACCGTTTCTCCAGCCAAGCCGCTTTCTCCCAGATGACTTGGCGATCTCCCTCATTTCGAGATACCGCCGCCAACCGGCACAGCCCGGCGATTTTTTTCGGCTCCCGCCAATGATCAAAAGATAACAGCATATCCGTCCCCACCACCAGCCACAACTGTGCGGCTGGATATTGCCGGGCAAGTTCTTCCAGCGTATCACAGGTATAGCTGGGTCCCTCCCGCTCTAATTCCAGACCGCTGGCCTGGCAATTTTTCAGTTGAGCGGCCGCAATGCGGCAAAGTTCCAACCGCTGCTCCGGGGTGGCAGAACCTTCGGGCAATATCTTATGAGGAGGCACCCGGGTAGGAATCAACAACAGCAGATCCAACCCCAAGGCTTGCACACAGGCCTCCGCCGCCGCCATATGTCCCAGATGGGGCGGATTAAAGGTGCCGCCATACATGGCGATTTTCATCTTACCGCTCCTTTGGCAGAACAATTTCCGGCTTTTTCGGATTGGATTTATAAAGCACCAACTTATTCCCAATGCACTGAACTGGCTGAGCGTCCAACGCCTGACACAACCGGTCGCTGGCCTGCCTCGGGGTAAGCAGGGAAGATACCAACACCTTAAGCTTCATCAACTCTTTGGCCTGCAATTCTTGTTCCACTTGACGGATCACCGCCTCAGTGACCCCTTCTTTTCCAATCTGCTGGGTAACCGGCAGCGTATTCGCTAACCCTCGCAAAAAGGCCCGTTGTTTACTGGTAAGCATAAATCATTCCTCTTTTATGGTTTTTGGGGATCACAATCCCTGACAATCCAATTCTTTCCTAATAAGATATAAAGCATTTGCCCGATGAGAAATCTGATTCTTTCTTTCCTGGGACATCTGAGCAAAAGTAGCCTGCTCCTCTGGTACAAAAAACACTGGATCGTATCCAAAGCCACCACCGCCTTGGATTTCGGTAAGCACCACCCCCTGGCATACGCCCCGTACTACCAGTTCTTTCCCATCGGGATAAACACAGGCAATGGCCGAAACAAACTGAGCGCTCCGCCGCTCCGTTGGAACCCCCTCCAGCTTTTTTAACAAATACTCCGTCCGGTCCAGATCAGTACCGGGACAATAGCGAGCCGAGCGAACCCCAGGGGCCCCGCCCAACGCATCCACCTCCAGACCGCTATCATCCGCCAAAGCAGGCAAACCAGAAGCCGCACAGGCAGCCCGCGCTTTAATCAACGCATTCTCCTCAAAGGTCTGCCCAGTTTCCTCAGGGTCGGTAGCAATGCCTGCTTGCTTCATAGAGCAAAACTTCCGTTTATCGGTCTGCAAAATGGCCCGAATCTCAATCAACTTATGAGGATTGTTGGTAGCGATCACATAGGTATTCATGGTTTGTCCTCCTTTAGCGGAACAAATGGCCTATCGCCGACCGCTGAACGCCGATCAACTGCCGGATACCGTTTTGCGCCAAAAAGTACATATCGTCCAGCTCCCGTTTAGAAAAGGGACGGCCCTCTCCGGTGCCCTGCAATTCAATAAGATTGCCTTCATCATCCATAATAAAATTGAAATCTACCTGGGCGCCGCTGTCTTCTTGATAATCCAGATCACAAACCGGCGCTTCCTCTATCACTCCAACGCTTATTGCCGCTACATAGCTATAGAGCGGCAAATCAGCTAATGCGCCTTGCTGGCGCAGGCGGCCCAGCGCCAGCACCAATGCGCAGAAGGCCCCAGTAATGCTGGCGCATCGGGTTCCCCCATCCGCTTGAATCACATCGCAATCCACCGTAATAGTCCGCTCTCCCAGTCCATCCAAATCCACTACCGAACGCAACGCCCGGCCAATCAGCCGTTGAATTTCAGCCGAACGGCCGTTGAGCTTGAGTTTAGAAATATCCCGAGGACTGCGAGAAGCGGTAGCCCGGGGCAGCATGCTATATTCAGCAGTGACCCAACCCCGGCCTTTGCCTTTTAAAAAGGATGGAACGCCTTCTTCCACAGTGGCGTTGCAGATCACTTTGGTATTCCCACAGGAAATCAAAACGCTTCCCTCCGGATAACGGATAAAATCGGTAACAATGGATACCGGGCGAATTTCTCCCGGCAACCTCCCGTCATGCCGCGCCATTTACGCTTCCTCCTTTCGGTCAAAAAACGCCCGGGTAAAGGCCAGCGCGTCAAAATCCAGCAGATCGTCCACTTGCTCTCCCACGCCGATAAACTTCACTGGCACCTTTAAGGAAGCGCTGACCCGAATGGCGATACCACCCTTAGCGGTACCATCCAATTTGGTGAGAATCAAGCCGGTAAGTTTGGTCACCGAGTCAAAGCCCTCGGCCTGGCTGATGGCATTTTGTCCGGTAGTGGCATCCAGCACCAGCAGAGTTTCCACACTGGCGTCAGGCAACTCCCGGCTGATAACCCGGCGCATTTTTTCCAGTTCGTTCATCAGGTTCTGCTTGTTATGGAGCCGGCCAGCAGTGTCACAGATTACCACGTCACAACCCCTGGCTTTGGCTGCGGTTACCGCGTCAAAAATTACTGCGCTTGGATCGGCTCCCTCGCTATGACGAACTAGATCAGCCCCCGCTCGCTTTGCCCAAATGGAAAGCTGGTCGGCGGCGGCGGCCCGGAAGGTATCAGCTGCGGCAAAAAGTACCTTTTTCCCCTCTCCCGCCAGCTTTGCCCCCAGCTTGCCGATAGAGGTGGTCTTACCCACGCCGTTAACCCCTACCATCAGGATCACAGAGGGTTGGGTCTCCAGCTGCAAACCCTCGTTGGGAACCATCTTATCCGCCAATATTCCCGCCAGACATTCGGCCACGTCATCTTGGCTTTGAAGGTTTTTTAGTTTAGATTGGCGGCGCAGCTCGTCAATGGCCTCCGAAGCGGTATAAGCGCCAATATCGGCCAGGATCAAAGCGTCCTCCAGTTCTGACAGCAGTTCTTCATCTACCGTCCGAAAAGTAGCCAGCACTGAGTTGATGGTACTGGCGGTACCCTCTTTTGTTTTTTTCAGTCCGGCTTTGATTTTATCAAAAAATGACATAGATTTTCCTCCTGTTGCTTTTTGATGAACCGATTTTCTTACGCCCGGCTGGGCGCGCCCTTTAGCCGTTGAATCTGTTCCTCCGCCTCGTTGATATTAAGCGCCAACAGTTTAGTAACCCCCTGCTCTTGCATGGTGACGCCATACAAAATATCCGCGCCCTCCATACTGCCCCGCCGGTGGGTAATAACGATAAACTGGGTTTTATCACACAGCGTCCGCATATAGGCGGCATAGCGGCTAACATTAACGTCATCCAGAGCGGCGTCAATCTCATCCACTACGCAAAAAGGCGTCGGCCGCACCTTGATAATAGCAAAATATAAGGCAATGGCCACAAAGGCCTTTTCCCCGCCGGAAAGCAAAGAGATTGCCCGCATGGATTTCCCCGGTAGTTCCACCCGAATCTCAATACCACAATTTAAGATATCGCTTTCATCCTCCAGT
>CATJIY010000126.1 GCA_949740695.1 uncultured Eubacteriales bacterium | reverse complement strand
TCCGCGATCAGCTGTTGGCCGGAAAACACCAGATCGGTGGTGCTTTCTCCCACTCCCGCGTTGGCAAGCAGATAGGCGCAGTGGCACCGGCGGCTGTTGGCGGCCACCAGCGCCCGGTGAGCGTCGGGCAGACCGGCTCCGTCGTGACTGGCGCACAGGTTGACGATCAGGGCCGCCCCCTCCCGGCACATATCCACCGAAGGAGGAGAGGGCACCCAAAGGTCTTCGCAGATTTCCACCCCAAAGACAAAGGCGGGCAGCTGGGCGCAGGCAAACCGCATCCTTGCGCCAAAGGGAATCTGCTTACCCCACAAAGTGACGGCGCACGTCCCCTTTGGCGCGGGCGTGAACCAGCGGGGTTCTTGAAACTCGTCGTATCCCGGCAGATTGGCCTTGGGAACCAAACCGAGTATATCTCCTTGATATAAAACAGCGGCGCAATTATACAGTTTTCCCAAGCATCGCACCGGCAGTCCCACCGCCAAAATCAGCGGCAAGTCCTGCGTGTCCTTTAACAGCGCCGCCAGAGCCTCTTCGGCTTCGTCCAGCAGGGATTGACTGAAAAATAAATCCCCGCAGGTATATCCGGTGAGGGAAAGCTCGGGAGTGACCAGCAGCCGGATTCCCTGGCCAGCGGCCTGGCGGGCCGCCTGAGAGAGTTTCCGGCTGTTGTATTGACAATCGGCCAGCCGCAGGTCGGGCGCTGCCGCGGCAATCTTGATAAAACCGTCTTTCATGGTTGTTGGCTCCTTTACAAAAGGGGAGGGAAGCGCCTCCCGATGGATTTCTGGCTCCTATTATACCTTTTTTATAAGAAAAGGCAAGAACCTCTGGAAGAAATCTCCCGGCTGTGTTATGATAAAGCCCGAGGTGAGATCATGGCTTGCTGTATCCTCTGCCCCCGCCAGTGCGGCGCGGACAGAACCCAATCTGCCGGCCGGTGCGGCGAAGGCGCGGATATCCGGGCTGCCCGGGCGGCCTTACATGTTTGGGAGGAACCCTGCGTCAGCGGCAGCCGGGGGTCCGGAACGGTGTTTTTTTCCGGATGTCCTTTGGGCTGCGTCTTTTGTCAGAACCGGGAGATCAGCCGGGGCGGCGTGGGAAAGACTTTGACGCCCGGCCAGCTGGCCCAGGTTTTTTCCCGGTTGGAGGCCCAGGGCGCGCACAATCTGAATCTGGTGACCCCCACCCATCACACCCAGGGCGTTTTGCGGGCGCTGGATCTGGCCAAGCCCGCCATCCCGGTGGTGATGAACACCGGCGGCTATGAGCGGGTGGAAACCCTGCGGCTTTGGGAGGGGTATGTTCAGATTTATCTGCCCGATTTGAAATATGTCAGCGCCCAACGTTCCGAACGGTACTCGGGCGCTTCCGATTACTTCGAGGCGGCTTCCCGGGCCATTTTGGAGATGCACCGGCAGCAGCCCCGGCTGGAATGGGAAGGGGAAACGCTGAGGCAGGGACTGGTGATCCGCCATCTGGTGATGCCCGGCGGACTGCGGGATTCCCTGGCAGCGCTGGATTTTTTGGATCAGGCTTTGCCGAAGGAGAGCTTTTTGCTCAGTTTGATGAGCCAATATACGCCAACCCCGGCTTGCGCCGCTTTTCCAGAGATCAACCGCCGGGTGACCACTTATGAATATCAACGAGTGGCCCAAAGAGCGGTTCAACTGGGCTTTTCCGGTTATGGGCAGGACCGGCGTTCGGCCCGGGAAGAATATACGCCCCCGTTTGATCTGGAGGGGCTGTAGCGCCGGAGGCGCGGCCGGTTCCCGGGGCGGGAAATCCAATCAAAAGGAGTGGAGATAGATGAAACCGGTAATCATCCTTGGCGGCGGAGCGGCGGGCTTAGCGGCCGCTATTTCGGCCGCCAGACAGGGAAGCGGCCGGGTGATTGTGGCCGAGCGTCTGGACCGGGTGGGGAAAAAGCTGCTGGCTACCGGCAATGGCCGGTGCAACCTGACCAATTTAAGGGCCGGGCCGGAGGGGTACGCAACCAGTCATCCCAAGGCGTTGGCGCGGATTTTAGCGGGGACCGGTCCCCAGGAGGTTCTGGACTTTTTTTCCTCCCTGGGGCTGCTGTGCCAAGAGGAGACAGAGGGCAGGGTTTATCCCTATTGCCGGCAGGCGGCTATGGTAGTGGACGTGTTTTTGACCGCCTTGACCCGGCTGGGCATTGAAGTCCGCTGCAATTGGGAAACGCTCCGGCTGGAGCCAAAGGCCGGGGGCTTTCAGCTCATTGCGCAAGACGGGCGGCGAATGGAAGGGTCCCGGGTGGTCCTGGCGGCGGGCGGACGGGCCGCGCCCAAATTAGGCTCCAATGGAAGCGGATTTTCTCTGGCCCGTCAGCTGGGGCACAGCTGCGCCCCTTTGTATCCCGCCCTTACGCCTCTTTGCTGCGGAGGGGCGGGCGTCAGAGGGCTGAAGGGACTTCGCGCCCATGGGGCCCTTACCTTACAAATGGGCGGACGGATTTTGGGGCGGGAAGAAGGGGAGGTGCAGTTTACCGAATATGGCCTTTCCGGAATACCGGTGATGAATCTTTCGGGGAAAGCGCTTCAGAGACAGGGAGAGGCCTGCGTGGTTTTTGTGGATTTGTTCCCGCAGGTTACCCGGCAAGGGCTGCTGGCTTTGTTGAAGGAACGGCGGCGGGCTTATTGGGAAGAAAGCCTGGAAACCTTACTGCTGGGCACAGTTCCCAAGCGGCTGGCCTATGCTTTGATGAAAAGCGCCGGACTCCAGCCCCTTTCCCGGAAAATTGGTTCGCTGACCGCTGGCGAGCTGGCGGCGCTGGCGGCAGAATGTAAGGCTTGGGCGTTTCCGGTGGAAGGCGCTCTGGGCTGGGAACAGGCCCAGGCCACCGGCGGCGGCGTCCCTTTGGAGGAGGTGGACCCGGCCACACTGGAATCTCGCAAATGTCCCGGATTGCATCTGGCCGGGGAGCTTTTGGACGCGGTAGGGGAATGCGGCGGATGGAATCTGCACTGGGCCTGGATTACCGGCCTGCGGGCGGGAGCGGCCGCGGGGAGGACGGAAGGGTGAAAATCTATACAGGAGCGGACGTGGAAACGGTGGCCAGGTTTGCGTCTTTGGTGGAAAAGCCGGGCTTTTGCCGCCGGGTGTATACTCCCGAGGAGCAGGCGCACATTGCCGCCAGCGGCCGTCCGGCGCAGACTGCCGCTGGCATTTTTTGCGCCAAGGAGGCTATGGCAAAGGCCCTTGGCCGGGGGCTGTACGGCTTGCTTCCCCGGGAACTGGGGGTGACCTGGTCGGCCGCCGGCGCGCCCCAGGCGGCCCTTACCGGCAGCGCCGCCGCCCAATTTGGAAGGATGCAGCTGGCGCTGTCCATCTCTCATACCAAAGAGGTGGCTTTTGCCACCTGTGTGGCGCTGGAGGAATAGCGCTCTTCCCAAGGTCATATCCTCTCACGAGGAGATGATGCAATGAAACGGAAATTTTGCTTTGGAATGGCGCTGGCGCTGCTGCTTTTGGCTGGGTGCCAGCAGGCATTTGACCCCCGGCAACTGGTGGAGCGCTATTCCGCCGGGAGCTTGCAGGCCGAATATGTGATTACTACCCACGCGGGTTTTTGCGCGGAATATCAGCTGAGCTGTCAAACGGAGGGCGACGCCGCTAAAGTGACTTTGCTGGGGCCGGAATCGGTGGCTGGCGTCACCGCTGTGCTGCAAAAGGGGGAAGCCCGGCTGCAATATGAGGATTTGTCTCTGGACGCGCTGCTGCCAGAGGTGGCGGGCTTTTCCCCCATGGACGCTTTGCATTGCCTGATGAACGATCTGGGCAGCGCTCCGCCGGAAGCTTATGCTTTGGAGGGGGATTTTCTCACTGCGGATTATCCGTCGGTTCAGGGACAGATTCAGCTGTTAAAACGGGCGACTTTTCAGCGGGAAACCTTGGATCTGGTTTCCGCCGAATTGTATCTGGATGGAAGTCTGATTTTGACGATCACCCCGCAAAGCTTTCAATGGACGCCGGCGGCCCAATAAGAACCTGCGCGCGGTGTTCCGCCGGCAGAACGCGCATAAATATGCCAGACCTTTTGGGCGCAGGGGCTTTCACCGGCAAAAAGTTGTCGCTGTTCCGGCGCGCTTGTTTGGAATCCGGCGGATAGGTTTCCCAAAAATCTCTGGACTGCCCTTGTCAACTGGAAGAAACTATGATATACTAATTGCAAAGGACGGTTTGATTCGTTGGAACCGGCCGGCGGGAGCGGGCATAGAATGGGACGTGACACGCCGCGGTATTTCACAGGGAAGGGCCGCGAATAAAATGGACGGTAAGATTTTTTTGGCTCAGAGGAACTTCCTTTGTGTTTCCCATGATTAAAACCGGTACTTCCGTGGAATGATATGGTTGCGGATTTGTCCGACTTAATTCCTGCGGAGCGTGATTACATTGGATAACCAACAAGCGATCGTTAAGCGGGGGGAGATCTATTACGCGGATCTCAGCCCAGTGGTCGGTAGCGAACAGGGGGGGATGCGCCCGGTGCTCATTGTGCAAAACGATGTGGGCAACCGGTATAGCCCCACTGTTATCGCGGCGGCCATTACTTCTCAGCAAAATAAAGCCCATTTGCCAACTCACATTGAGATTGAAGCCCGAACCTATGGTTTGTCTAAAAATTCGGTGGTGCTCTTGGAGCAGATGCGAACCTTGGACAAACGGCGGCTGCGGGAAAAAATGGGCTGTCTGGACGAAAAGGCCATGCATCGGGTAGATGGAGCCATTGCCATCAGCCTTGGGCTTCGTGCCGGTCGAGACGTTACAGTGGAGGGATAGTGTGAAACCAAAACAATGGGGGATCTGGCTGGTTTGCCTGTTGACAGCCCTTTTGATGATCGTTGGCCTTGGGGCGATAGCCGCAGAATACGGCAGCCAGAGTGACCCGCTGGTCACTCTGAGTTACATACAGCAGGTGTTGCTGCCCCAGGCCCAGAAGGATATGGATAGTAAGCTGGCGGAGGCTGTCAAGTCTTATGATTCCGCCCTCAGCAGCCAGACCAAGGAGCTAGAGACCTATGTGGACCGCAAGCTGCGCTCCTTTGCGGCCGGCAGCGTGGATGATTCCCTGGTGGACGCTATTGCCGACGCGGTCTTGGAAAAAATGGGCGGTTCCGCCCAAAAGGGCGCCGTTTGGGAGACCATTCAGGTTCCCGCCGGGTCTACGGTGATTTGCAGTCTAGGCGTTCAGCTTGTTTTGCGGCAAGGACAGGCCAGCTGCGTGGCCGCCGGTTCCCCGGGCCTGTATGATCTCAGCGACGGAACCGTCTTGGAAAACGGGGGAAGCCTGGCCGCCAACCATTTGTATGCGGTCAATGTTCAGGGGCGAGGCATCTATGCCGCCCAAGCTATGACCCTGTTGATTTCGGGCAGTTACACGATTTCTTAGCCGCCGGATGACGGCCCCAATTTCATCTTTCCAAACAGTACGCAAAAAAAGCGTACTGTTTTTTTCGTTGCCGCATAGGATAGGGATGGACGGAAATGAGGTGAAAGTATGGGCGAATGTGGCCTGTACCTTGGACAGAGGAAGCTGGGCTGTCTCGCCTGGGAGCCGGCCGGCCGCCAGCAGCGGCTGCTGGCCAGCTGTCCCAGCGAGATGGGCTTGATTTATCGTGTGGTACTTCAAACCGATCAGGGACTGCGCCACCTTGGGGTGATGCTGCCCGAAAACGATCGATTCCTCCTGCGCCGAGAAATCCCGGCAGGAGAAGCGCCTGTTCGTGCTTTCATCGACCGAACGCTGCCGGGGGAAGCACATCTGCCGGGGCTTCCGCTGGCGCTTTCCGCCTTTTCTCCGGTAGAGGAGGACGAGATTGCAAACGCCGCCGGAGCGCTGCAAAGCGCCTGCTGGATGGACATGGAGTATTTTCTCTTTCCCCTTCGTCTGGGAACCCCCTGTGCTCTGGCTTCCTTCCTCTGCATCACCACATTGGTGGAAGCGGAGGGGGAGAGCTATGGGGTTTTTTGCAGGAAAGGGGAGGACTTTCTTCCTTTGCCGCAACCGGAAACAGACACGCTTCGCGGCGGCAATGTGGTATGTTGAAACCGGGGTGATGCCATGCGGGTGGTTTACCTGGACACGCTGTTTTTTTTAAACTTTTTAACCGATTATCTGCTGTTGCTGCTCACCGCCCGGGTGGGCGGCCGGTATCCCAAGCGGAGCAGGCTGGCGGCAGGCGCGGCGGTGGGAGCGGTTTTCGCCGTTTTGCTGTATTTTCCGCCGGCGCCTGTAGCAGTGGGGTGGCTGCTGCGGGGTGTAACCTGCGCTGGCGTGGTGCTTACCGCTTTTTCCGGAGAGGCGAAAAGCAGCTGGCCCCGGTTGTGCGGGATTTTTCTGCTGTTAACCGTCGGTTTGGCGGGGATTGTTTTGGGAATCCTGCTGCTGGGAGGCGCGGGGGTTTCGCTGCAAAATGGCGTTCCTTACATAAATATCTCCTGGACGGTATTGCTGGCGAGTTTTATCGCGATCTACGGCCTGTCTGGGTGGGTGCTGGGGAAAGGCCGGGGATCGACGGCCCGCCGGACCCATGAGATTCAGGCCCAGCTTGGGGGAAAAACCACTGGGTTTCGCGTGTTGGAGGACAGCGGCAATCTGCTGCGAGACCCCATCAGCGGGCGAAAGGTCATCGTGGTGCAAGCGTCGGTACTGGAGCCTATGTTCGGGGGAGAATTGGGACCGCTGTTGCAGAAAGAAGGAGACTTGGAGTTGCAGCTTTCCCAGCTGCGCCAGCGGTGCGGCGCGGCGTTTTGGTTGATCCCAGCCCGCACGGTTGCGCAAAACTGTATGCTTCTGGCCTTTCATCCTGAAAAGCTATTGGTGGACGGAGCGGCCAGTGAGGAATATCTGTTGGGAGTAACCGCCCAGCAGTTGGAAATTGGCGGCGACTGCCGCGGATTGATAGGAGTGTAGAAAGCATGATCGCTTGTTTAAAAAACATTCTGGACCGTCTGATCTGTAAAATCAGAAAGCGTTCCGTTGGAGATCTGCATTACATCGGAGGCTCGGAAAGCCTGCCCGCGCCTTTGCCGCCAGACGAGGAGCAGCGGTTGCTGCGGCAGTATGACGGCAGCCAGCTGGCGATCCGGCAGATTTTGATTGAGCATAATCTTCGATTGGTGGTTTATATTGCCCGCAAGTTTGACAATACCGGTATCGGCCTGGAAGATTTGATTTCTATCGGCACCATTGGCTTGATTAAGGCGGTAAATACCTATCGGGGGGACAAGAATACCAAGCTGGCTACCTATGCTTCCCGCTGCATTGAAAATGAAATTCTGATGTATCTGCGCAAAAGCGTCAACCAGCGCACCGAGGTTTCTATAGACGAGCCGCTGAATACCGATTGGGACGGCAATGAGCTGTTGCTTTCAGACGTTTTGGGCACCGAGCCGGATTGTGTGATGCGTCCGGTGGAGGACGATGTGGAGCGGCAGATTCTTGGAAATGTGCTTCGCCGGCTCCCTGAGCGGGAGCGGACCATCATTTCTATGCGGTTTGGCCTTACCGGTCAGGAAGAAATGACCCAAAAAGAGGTAGCCGACCAGCTGGGAATCTCCCAATCCTACATCTCCCGTCTGGAAAAACGGATTATTCAGCGCTTGAAAAAAGAGATGCTTCGGGCGCTGTAACCCGGCCCTTAACGGGCCGCCGGGCCGGAAGCCGTCGCCTTTTGACGAAGGAAGCCGCGCCAATTTCTGCATGAAAAATGGTTCCCTGGCAATACTGTGTTCAAACAGGAAAAGGGGCGCAAGCATGCAGATGAAAGTAGAGATTTGTGGAATCAACACCGCGAAGCTCAAGGTATTAAAAAATGAGGAAACCATGGCCTTGATCCGCCGGGCGCAGGCAGGGGAGCAGCGGGCCAAGGAAGAGGCCGTCATGGGTAATCTTCGGCTGGTACTGTCAGTGGTTCAGCGGTTTTCCAACCGAGGCGAGCCTATGGACGATCTGTTTCAGGTGGGCGTCATCGGCCTGTTAAAAGCCATTGACCATTTTGACACCGCTCAGCCAGTCAAATTTTCCACCTATGGCGTTCCTATGATTATCGGTGAGATTCGCCGCTATCTGCGGGACGGCAGCCGGGTCAAAATCAGCCGCAGCACCAGGGACAATGCCTACCGGGCCTTGACCGCCAAGGAAAAGCTTACCGGACTGCACCAACGGGAGCCCACTGTAGAGGAGATCGCCAAGGAAATTGACCTGCCTCGGGAGGAAGTCATCTTTGCTCTGGACGCGATTGCCGATCCAGTGTCGCTTTATGAGCCAGTGTTTCAAGAGGGGGGCGATTCCATTTGCGTGATGGACCAGGTGCGGGACGAACAGAGCACAGATGACAGCTGGTTGGAGCAAATCGCCATGAAGCAGGCTATGGAAGACCTGTCTCCCCGGGAAAAACGGATTTTAGCCCTGCGGTTTTACGATGGGAAAACCCAGGTAGAGGTGTCCAACGAGGTTGGGATTAGCCAAGCGCAAGTTTCCCGGCTGGAAAAAGGGGTGCTGGATAAGATCAAGCGCTGCATGAAATAATAAAAGCGGCATAGCGATAAAGCTATGCCGCTCAGCTTGTCAAAAAAGTCCTTATCTGGCGGCAAGCGCCGACAGATAAGGCTTATCCATCGGATTTTTCGAGGACATGTGCATCGAAAAATCACATTGACCCGCTGATTTTACTCATAAAATCGGCGAAACCCGCCCGCATGAGCGCCCGCAGGCGCCATCTCGTAGGCAACCGCCCCTAAGAGGGCGGCTCTTAGCCGGAGAGGGCGGGGGCCAAACTGTCGAAAAACTTGTTTTTCGACACTCTCAGCGGCATAGCGATAAAGCTATGCCGCTTTTTACAAACCTTTGGACGCTGTTTTCAGTACCGGCGTTTTTTACTGGTCAGAGCTAAGATGGGAAGAGGTTTCTTCAGCAGACCGTTCTTTGTCAGAAGATTCCGGCTGGGGCGCTTCTACCAAATCCCGCTCAAAGTTCCGGTGGTAAAGCAGGCCGGAGGCCAACAGCATCCAGCAGGCGGGAAGCACCAGCAGCACCCCCAGAGAAAGACCGGGTACGGCAAAAAACGCCTCGGGCTGCAATAGAGCGGTCAATAATTCCTGGGTTACAAAGGCCAAGCCAAGACTGCAAAAAATCTTATGAAAGATTCGCCGTTTGTTTTCAAACCGTCCGCCGCAAGCGCCGTAAGCCCCCAAGAGCGCCGCCGCGAAGACAACGATTTCGTATCCAAACTGGCTAAGCGTAGGGTTATCCGCGTTGTTTCGGTATAAAACCAACAAAAGCAGACTGTGAAAAAAAACAGGGACGATCGCGCAGACGCCGGCAGTTTTGCTTTGATCTCGAGAGGAGAGCCTGGCAAGGGTGGCGGCCCCGCAGGCGACCCCGCAAAAACCCACAAACAACAGGTAAATCATTCGCAATAGAGCAGAAGTCTGCTGCTGAAAAGCAAAGCCTGCCGTCGAGGCCAGATACAAAAAGACCGCCCCCGAGGCCAGATACAAAAAGCCCGCCGTCGCTAACAGGCCAAAATGCAATTTATCCGGCTGGGCGGCAGCCCAAGCCTTTTTTTCCTGCAAGCGGCTAGCAAACCAACCGCATAAAATCAGCGTTACAACGGCAACAGCGGCCACGATTGCCTGAGCGGCTCCGGAAGGGCCGGTATTGCGGTGGACCGCCATCGCCAGACCGCATAAAACAGACAGCGTCAACTGCAAAAAAGAGAGTTTTTGACTGGGCTTCATTTGATCGCTCCTAACATCAATCATAAATCCATCTGGTTTCCCATAGGATGAAACAAGCATGGCAGATAATTCATTATAGCATAAACTACGCAAAAAGGGAATGATAAATGATGAAAAAGCTGTTGAATTTCGTTTTGGTGTTAATGCTGGCCGCTATGGCGGCGCCAATGTTTACCGTTGGTCTGGCCGAGGATGAGGATACCGAGGTGTTTGAACCCCATGTAACAGCCATTGAAACGCTGCCGCCGCCCAAAATTTCTGGTTCCTATGACCAAGAGACCTCGCTCCAGGTTTGTATTCAGGGGGAAGTGCGGGAGATGTCCCTGCGGGAATATTTAACCGGAGTTTTGGCGGCCGAAATGCCGGCGGGCTTCCCGGAGGAAGCCCTAAAAGCCCAGGCGGTGGCCGCCCGTACCTATACCTTGTATAAAATGGCCCTGTATCAATCGGCGGAACAAACTCCGGAGGTTCATCAAGGGGCTCAGCTTTGTGACGATCCTGGACACTGCGAGGCTTTTGCCGATCTTTCGGTGCAGGCTGACGCTTTGTGGGGAGAACGGGCGGCGCTTTATCAGGAGCGGATTCAGCAGGCTATTGAAGCGACGGATGGAAAGATTCTAGTATACGAGGGAGAACCCATCGCCGCGGTCTTTTGTGCCGCCGCTACCACAAAAACAGAAAGCGCAAAAGACGTCTGGGGAACCGATCTGCCGTATCTGGTCAGCGTAGACAGCCCTGGCGGAGAGGATTGCAGCCGGTATCAGGGAACGGTAACCATAGATCAGGAGGCATTTGCCGCGGGAGTTCTGGAACAATATCCCCAGGCCGATTTTTCGGAACCGCCGGGAACCTGGTTCCGGGATTCCCACCGAACCGAAGCGGGCAGCATTATTGACGTGGAGGTGGGCGGCGTTCGGATGGCCGGCAGCGAGGTGCGGAAAATCGCCGGGCTGAATTCAGCCAACTTCAAGGTTAAGGTGGATGGCGGGGATTTGGTGTTTACCACTCTGGGATATGGACATGGAGTCGGCATGAGTCAATACGGCGCCCGCTATTTGGCTTTGGACGGACAGACCTATGATGAGATTTTAGCGCATTATTATCCTGGAACGCAATTGCGGTTGGAAAAGAGTCCTGCATAAACCGCCGCACTTCCGGCGATACTAGGGCCGGAGGTGCATAACGATGCAGAAAGGGAATCTTTTTCAGCGGATCCTGCGGGCGGTGGAAGACAAAGGCTTTTACATGATTCTGGGCCTTTGCGTAATCGCGGTAGGCATATCCGCATACGTTTTGTTTTTTACCACGCCACAGCAGGAGGGGCTGACTGGGGAGATGCTTTCCGGAAAGACCGATTTGCCGGGTTTGGATGCTTCCGGCAAAGCGCCCAATGTGACGGTTCCTCCAGCGCCCTCCCGGCAGGAGCCTAAGGAGGACCAGGAGACAAACCAGCCCCAAGAGCCGGCGGAACCCTCGGAACCTACCGCTAAGGACCCGGAGGAGCCGCCAGAAGAGGAACCAACCGAAGAGCCGCCGAAAAACGACCAGCCAGTTTCCGCGCCTGGCGAGGCTCCTTCTAACGCGGTTCAGGTTGGGTCAAACACGACGGTGAAACAGCCCATTTTTACCCTGCCTATCCAGTCTTCTGAGGTACAGCGGGAATATTCGGGCGACCAGCTGGTATTTGACCCCACAATGAGCGATTGGCGCACCCATGGCGGAACGGATTTTTCCTGTGACGAGGGAGATGCGGTGATGGCGGTGCTGGACGGTTCCATTGCGGAAATTTATGAGGACGCCATGAAAGGAACCTGTATCCGCCTGGATCATGGAGCTGGATTGGAGAGCCTGTATTGCGGGCTGACCGTACAGGACGGCATTAAAACCGGGCAGTCGGTCACTGCCGGACAAACGATCGGCCGGGCTACCGGCGGCAATCTTTCGGAAAGCGCCCAGACCTGCCACCTGCATTTGGAAATGCGGGAAAACGGCCAGGCAATCGACCCGATGAGCATCTTAAAATAACGGTTAGGGAGGGGGAGCGTCGCTCCTCTTCCTTTTTCCATAGATGGTTTTCTTTCTGCTGGCAACGCAAAAAAGCGTTGGTTAACACATCCTTAAAAACCGAACGATGGGCAACCAATGCTTTTGCAGTACGATTACTTCGCCCAGCGGTTGCTGTTGGATGGAACGGAAAACGCCGCTGGAGTCGTTTGTTGCCGCCCTTGGGAAAAAC
>CATJIY010000125.1 GCA_949740695.1 uncultured Eubacteriales bacterium | reverse complement strand
GTGGCGCAACAGGCCGGGACTTGTTTCCTCATCCAGAAGGAGTTCACGCGCGCCGGTGATAAATCCGCTTCCGGCGCGGCGTCCCTTGTCTGTTTTGGCTACCTGTAAACCGATGATTTGAGCCGGAGCGGCCATGTCCTGATCGAGCGCATGGGAGGCCAGGAGTTCATAGACCGCGATCTGCGCGGCGTGCCCCTGGGTTTTGACCGTGCCGTCAGCTCCCACGGCGGACTTGCCGGTTTTGATGTCGGCAATGCCGAAACGCCCGTCATCCACCCTCACCCGGTCAATGGTGCCGGTAAGCGTGAGGCCAAGGTCGGTGAGTGTGAGACTTTCGCAGGTGGCCTCAACCGCGACGTATTCCTGTTCGGGGGCTATACGCTCGCAGTAAAGCCGGTGCAGGGGGACGGCAATGCTTTCCGCCTCGCGCGGGCTGGTGTCTTCCCAGTCCACGTCCTCGTCGGGGCGGTGTATGGCGTCCACCACGGCCCCGGCGGCCTCATCGGGAGTGAGGGGGGAGCCGTCGAGTATGGATTGATCGTACAGAGCCGTACCGGCGTGGACGGCGGTTCCCAGTCTGGCGGCGGCCGAAGTGGGGAGGCGAAGCTTTTTGACGTGCTTCGCTTCCCAGCGGGCCGGGCAGTCGAAAAGTTCGCCCAATGAAGATGCACGGATAGAGACGGTATTCATAATTCCTCCGTTTCCTTTGCCTGTCTGCAAAGGCTGTGTGCGAGTTCCTGAAAACCATGCCGTAGCGCCCAATCCGCCGCGCGTTCCAGCCATGCGTGAATAACTGGTGCAGTGTGCCGAAATTTTTTTGTCTCGTAGCGCAGGGACAATGCCTTGTCCTGAATGAGAAGCGCTGTTTCACTCGTTGTCATGGATGCCTCTGCCTATGGTTCAGCGTTGAACAGGTTCCCATGGTTGGCTACGGTGAGGGTGAAATCAACTTCAACCGTACAAGGAGCCAACCATTTTGGAAAAAGTATTGCACCAAGTGGACACCAGAAGTCGGAGTCGCGAAGAGGCCAAACATGCCAATCAGGGCGCGATCCCTTGCGGTCTGCTCGCCATGTTGGTGGCGCAGGGACAAAAAGGCGAAGCATTGACTTCTGAAGAAGCCTCGGCCGCCTTTGCCGCAGGAGCGCGAGCGTTCAAAACAGGCAACCCTGATTCTCTTTCCAGTCTATTCGACTGATGTTTCTGCCGCGTCGTTCCTCAAGCCTCGTGGAACGGCGCGTTTTTCCACAACATCCAAATAGTCTGGCGCCAGATCATGAAAGGCGATCGTGGAAACAAGCGAGTGCAAATCTCTGAGTTCCTCTGCGATCCGTGCCAAAAGTTTCAACGATTGTTCTTCGTACTCAGTCATCTGAGATTCCCCTTTTTTCTCCTCGCCTGTGTGGGCCGCTCTTCGTGTGCGTGTCTGGCCCCGGTCGGCTCCGCCGTCGCCCCCGCATCCTGCTTCGGGAGGGTGAACTCGGGTCGGAAGCCGCCGGGCGTCTCGCTTTCCTCATGCCCGGCGAGGCGCCTTCAGGGAGTTGTGCGGTCCGGCAGAGCATCGGGCTTTGCCGTGGTGCCGTTGGCCTTTCTCCCGGTTGGCAAGAAAAATAGTACGAGAATTTATCGTAGCAATCAAGATAAAAATACGATTTTTTCTCGTAATACTGTGATAACAGAGACGAAATAAAAAATGCCTGTGAAACAGGCATAGAAAATGATGCAGAGAGTGTAGAAAAAAGAAATTCGCTAAGACTTCATGTCTTAGGTTAAGGTATATGTACTGTAAGCATGGTCGAAAATAATTGCAATATCTAGTCTCAAAAAAAGAAATAAAACATAAATATACATTTTAAAGCGACAATAAAATGTCATTATAAAAAGATCTAATAGTGCATCGGCGGTGCTTCTTCAGCTTTATAAGCCTTAGTCAGTGCATCATATTCAGCTAAAGCAGCATTAAGAGCGCTCAACATTTTGTTGATTTCACTCGATACGTTATCGGAATCTACTTTATTCTCATGTATCCTTAAATAATTCATAAGTTTCGTCATATCAAGTTGCATGACAGTGCTTAAATAGCCAGCACGAAGCTGAGCTTTGGATAGTTCAGAGCTTTCCTTGTTAGCTTTGGCCGATTTTGCCAACTCCTCTCTAGTAGCTTTCAGTTCTTCTTGTTGTAAAAAAATAGTGCAAAGCATTCCGACGAAAGCCAGAGCAGAAGCTAGAGCACTCATAGAATCAAACTTGGCATTAGGAGAAGGTAAATGCAACTCTTTCCAGCCTCCAAAGCAAATCCAGAAAGAGATAACACCAACTGCGAGGAGAAAGAAAAGACATCCGATTAGTTTAGTTTTCATTGGAAACTCCTCGTATTTAAGGTTCATTCATTTATTGAATTCCGTAGCGAGCTTTATCTCTTGCAATTGCTTCATCCGTTTGATGCTTATTTGTGCTGTATTTGCAATGAGCACAAACATAAGCATCACCATTTACTGTTAGTGCCTCATTGCATTCCGGGCAGAGTAATGTTTCATAGTTTGGTAATTGCCCAGACTTTTGAAAAACGACACAACCACCAATTTTTTTAAATTTACCCGCAACCTGCATTTGTAGCTCCCGACTTTCGATCATCGCACAAAGTTGTGACATGCTGACGCCAAGAAACTGCGCCAAGGCATAAGCATCCCTTATCGTAAGCTTCTGCCCGGTCTGTTCAGACCGGACGGCTTGCCAAGTTCGGCCTGCCGCTTTTTTATAAGGCCATGCTTTTTGCGCCGTCGGATCATGCTTCAAACCTCGGCTCTCGATGATTTCTGCCAGAGTAGCAACCATGGCCCTTTCAAAATCTAGATTATCCATGTAAATACCTTACTTGGGGGACTTTCAAAATCAATGCGTGTTTTTTTGTGTTGAGTAATACGAGAAATACTCGTACTATTTACCCAAGGAGGCACGCATGGAACCAACTCTCAGCTCCGCCTTTGATATCCTCAAAGACAAATTCGGAACGCATGGGGCGGCAGCCAGCTATTTGGGCATAACTCGTGACCACTATTGCGCCCTCCGTAATGGCCGAGCCCACATCCCTAAGCGCACGGCGGAACTCATCATCCTCAAGGCCAAGATTGTTGCCTCTCAAGAGCAACCGGTAGCACGGGCCAAGCTCGCAAACTGTGACGCTCCAAGCATGAGCCTGCCCAATTCCGGCCAGCCTGTAACCGTCTAAAGGACGAGGAAAACTGCACCCATGCCCGACTATCAGAACATGACCGCTACCGACGCGATGCGCCACGCCAAGGACGTATCCGGTCTGACGGCTGAGGAAATTGGCGCGGCGGCGGGGATAAGCGCGGCGGTTATCCGGCGCTACCTGCAACGGGGCGACGAGTACGCTCCGGGGTTGGATAAAATTCCCGCCCTGTGCCGGGCCATGCGCAATAATGTGCTGCTCTGCTGGCAGCAGGCCCAGCTTGAACGCCAGCCGGAGCAGGCACCGCCTGCCAGGAGCCGGGCGGAAGTGCTGACTGCTGTGGCAAGAGCTTCCGCCAGCATGGGGGATGTGC
>CATJIY010000124.1 GCA_949740695.1 uncultured Eubacteriales bacterium | reverse complement strand
CATGGGTCTGGCGCGATTTGTTCTGGGGGACGCCTTGGACGCAACGGCCGGTTTGCGGATTTACAGCCGGACGGAGACTTCTCCGGCCAGCGCCATACTGTCGGGCGTGACTTTGCACCAGAAGGCGCGAATGTCCACGCCAGCATGGGCCGCTTCTCGCAAGGCCTGGCCAAAGGCGGGATGGGTATCGTCGTTGGGTTCTAACCAGCGTACATCGGCCATCTGTACGATGAAAACCGCATGGGCGCCATAGCCGGCCGCTGCCGCCGCTGTTAGTTCCTTGATATGCTTAACGCCTCTTTCGGTAGGCGCGTCGGGAAAGCGGACGATGCCGCCATGCTCCAAGGTCACCCCTTTTACCTCTACAAAATGGCATTTACCTGCTTGCTCCAGCAAAAAGTCAAACCGAGAGCCGCCATAAGGTACTTCTGCCCGCACTGTTGCTCCGGGCAGAAAATTTCCCGTTTTGGCGTATTCTCCAAAAGCGGCGTTGGGAGCGGCGGCGTCCATGTTGATAAGCCGGTCTCCCTTTTGTACGGCAATCAGATCATAGGCGGTTTTTCGATGAAAATTATTGCTGCGGGTCAGCCACACCGAAGCGCCGGGCAGCAGCAGTTCCCGGCACCGGCCGGTGTTTTTTACATGGACGGTCAGAAGTTGGTCCTCCAGCCGGCAGCGGGCAATAAATCGATTGGGCCGGTCTACAAAGACCGCCGGAATTACATTGGGATAACGCATGAAAATCCTCCTTGACCGCCGCCTGGCAGTTTGGGCTTAAGTTTTGATTAAGTTCTGATAAAGATATACCAGATTTTTGGTTAAAACGCAAGGGCGTTTAAAAATGATAAAAATTCGAAAATATCTGCCGTTTTTTTTCTGTAATTTTAGGTCTTGACCGGTGGGGGCTTGATTTCAATTGCCGGGCATGGTAGACTAAGAAAAAGCTTTTTTAGTCAGGAGGACGACCAAAATGCGTGTGTTTATCAGCGCCGATATTGAAGGAACCACTTTTACCACTTTGTGGGAAGAAACCGAGCGGGGCAGGGATTTGTATCCCGCCGCCGCCCGACAGATGACCGCCGAGGTCAAGGCCGCCTGTGAGGGGGCTGTCGCGGCTGGTGCGGATTACATTTTAATCAACGACGCCCATGACGAGGCCATCAATCTGGATCTTTATCAGCTCCCCAAGTGCGTCGAGGTGATTCGGGGCTGGAGCGGCAGTCCTATGGGCATGGCCGACGGAGTGGACGAATCTTTTGACGCCGCAATGTTTGTGGGATATCATTCGGCGGCCGGCCGGCAAGGCAATCCTCTTTCCCACACGTATACCACCAAGACCACCTCGGTCCGGCTGAATGGAATGATCTGTTCAGAGTTTTTGCTTTATAGCTGGGCCTGCGCTATGAAAGGGGTGCCTACCGTTTTGCTGACTGGGGACAAGATGCTCACCCAGGATAGCGCCGGCCTTCATCCCGCCCTGCGGACAGTGGCCGTGAAAGATGGCTTTGGCGGGGCCACTCGTTGCCTCAATCCCCAGTTGGCCTGTGAAAAGATTCGGGATCAGGCTGAGGCCGCGTTGAAGCAGGATTTGACCCAAGCGGGGATTCACCTGCCGGGGCAGTTCAAACTGGAGATTTCCTATAAGGACCACAAGGACGCAGTGCGACGCTCCTTCTTCCCCGGATTTTCTCAGGTGGACGACCGGACCATCCGCATGGAAACCCCAGATTTTTGGGATGTATTGCGGGCGGCTCAGTTCTGTCTGTAAGGAGGCGGCGGCATGAAGGTTTTTATCAGCGCCGATATTGAAGGAACCACTCTTACCAGCGCATGGCATCAGACCCGTCCGGTGAACGACCTGAAAAACGCTCAGGTTTATACCAGTCAGATGACCGCCGAGGTTAAGGCCGCCTGCGAGGGCGCTATTGCCGCCGGGGCGGACTACATTTTGGTGAAGGATGCGCATGGTCCTGCAGTCAATTTGGATTTGACTCAGCTGCCCTCCTGCGTAGAAGTCATCCGCAGTTGGAACGGCCACCCTTACGCTATGGCCTATGGGGTGGACGGCAGCTTTGACGCCGCCATGTTCGTGGGCTATCACTCGGCGGCTGGACGGTGCGGCAATCCCCTTTCCCACACCTATACGACCAAGACGACCTCGGTCAAGTTGAATGGAATGGTCTGCTCAGAGTTTTTGCTTTATAGCTGGACCTGCGCGTTGGAAGGAGTGCCCACCGTCTTGCTCACCGGAGATAAAATGCTAATTTCCGACAGCCACGACTTGCACCCCTCCCTGAAAACGGTGGCGGTGAAAGACGGCTTTGGCGGGATGATTCGGTGTATCCATCCGGTATTGGCTTGTGAGAAAATCCGGGAAGCAGCCGAGACCGCTATGAGGCAGGATTTATCTAAGGCGCTATGCACTCTGCCAGAAAAATATGTGTTGGAAATCTCTTATAAGGAGCATCGGGATGCGGTGCGCTGCTCCTTTTATCCCGGTTTCACCCAAGTGGACGACCGGACGATTCGAATGGAAACCAAAGAACTGACCGATGTTCTCCGGTGCGTATCTTTGGTGTTTTAAGAATCTGTATTCTTGCGATAGGTTGCTAAAAAACGCAAAACCCCCGCCCAAGATGCTCTCGCAATCTGGGCGGGGGTTTCCGTATCAAAGGGGTGTTGCGCTCATTTTTACGAAAATCGGTTCCATCGTTCCAAGAGAAATTGCCTGTTATTCGTATAAAGGAGTGGAGAGATACCGTTCGCCTGAATCGGGCATTAAGGCGACAATCAGCTTGCCGTGATGATCCTCCTGTTTTGCCAGCTGAAGGGCAGCGTAAAGCGCCGCGCCCGAGGAGATCCCTACCAATATACCCTCGGTTCTGCCCATTTGCTGAGCAGAGGCAAACGCGTCCTCATCGGTAACCTGAATGACTTGATCATAAATTTTTGTGTTCAAGATTTGTGGCACAAATCCTGCGCCAGCGCCTTGAATTTTGTGAGGCGCGGCCTTTCCGCCGCTAAGTACTGGCGAGGCGGCGGGCTCCACCGCCACCACTTTTACTGCGGGATTTTTGTTTTTCAGATATTCTCCCACGCCGGTAATGGCGCCGCCGGTGCCCACTGCGGCGACAAAGACATCCACTTTGCCATCGGTGTCTTCCCAGATTTCCGGACCGGTGGTTTGCCGGTGGGCTTCTGGGTTGGCAGGGTTGACAAACTGTCCGGCAACAAAGCCGCCGGGGATTTCCCGGGCCAGTTGTTCGGCTTTTTCAATAGCGCCGGCCATGCCCTTGGCGCCCGGAGTCAACACCAGCTCAGCCCCATAGGCTTTCATCAGTTGGCGGCGCTCGACGCTCATAGTATCCGGCATGACGATCATGACGCGGTAGCCTCTGGCGGCGGCTACGCTGGCCAGACCAATGCCGGTGTTTCCCGAGGTAGGCTCAATGATAACTGCATGGGGGCCAAGCTTGCCCGCCTGCTCGGCGGCGTCAATCATGGCTTTGGCCACCCGGTCTTTGGCGCTGCCGGCGGGATTTTGAGATTCCAATTTGGCGACTACCCGGGCGGTCAGCGCCAGGGATTTTTGCAGATGGGAAAGTTCCAGAAGCGGCGTATGGCCAATAAGCTGGTCAGCAGACGTATAAATTTTCGGCATATTCTTCCCTCTTGGTGGCAAAAGATGATTTTGTAGAAAAATTATGATTCGCGAATCAGCCCATCATAGGCTGTGCGAATCAAGGAGACACATTGATCGAGAGATAAAAGGCCGCTGTTAACGCACAGGTCGTAGTTGTCCGCATCCTCCCAGGCTAAATCGCAATAATGCTGGCAATATCTGGCTCGCTGGCGGTCAATGTTTTGAACAGTGCGCTGAATCCCTTCCTGCTTTTGCCCGTATTCGGCAACCGCCCGGCTGCACCGCAGCTCCATCGGCGCACAGACAAACACTCTTAGCAACGCGTACCGCTTTTCCAGCACGCGGTCGGCGCAGCGGCCCACGATGACACAACTGCCTTTTTCCGCGAGGGAACGAATGGCCTTTGCCTCAGCCAGATAAACCTGGTCGGACAGAGAGAGCAGATTGGGGGCGTAAGTATTGGCTCCCGATTGAAAACCAGAAACGATGGAAAACAAAAAGCTTTGGGTCAATTGTTGTTCCTGTCCTCGGATAAAATCGGCGGCCAGACCGCTTTCTTTTGCAGCCAGGTCAATAATTTCTTTATCATAGAAAGGAAGCCCCAGTTCCTGGGCCAGCTGCCGGCCGATTTGGCGTCCGCCGCTGCCGTACTGCCGGCTGATGGTGATGATCCGTTTGCTCATAAAATCGTCCTTTCCCAGCGGCAGACCGCCGCTGTATGGATTTATTTTAATCCTTTTTTAGGAAAAAGTCAACCGCCTGGCCCGGCATGCCGGGAGCTTTTGCCGCATATGCTCCTTTGAGGTGAAATGTCATGGGTAAAAAACAAAAAAAGCTGCTGCTGGCATTGTCTCTGCTGGCGCTGGCGGGGTGCCTGTTGCTGCCCTTTTTGTGGGGGCGGGCGGTGGATGTGTTTGCGCCCCCGGGAAGCCAAGTGGAGTTACCGGTGATTATGTACCACAGTCTGGTAAAAAACGACGCTCAGGCCGCTGAATATATCTGCCCGATATCCCGCGTGGAAAGCGACCTGGCCTGGCTGGAAGGGCAGGGGTATGAAAGCGTTACTTTGGCCCAGCTGTCGGCCTTTTCCCAGGGAAAGGGAACCCTTCCTGCTAAACCGGTGCTGATTACCCTGGACGACGGCTACCGTAACAATCTGACCTTGTTGCCGCCATTGTTAGAAAAATACAACATGAAAGCAGTTATCGGCATTGTAGGAGAATATACCGATGTCTACACCGCCTGCGGAGACGACGGCTCCCGCCACGCCTGCATGTCCTGGGAGGACGCTGCCAACGCGGTCCAATCTCCCAGGCTCGAGCTGGCAAATCACTCCTATTATTTTCACCACCTCTCCAGCCGCAAGGGCAGCGCCAAAAGAGCGGGAGAATCGTTGGCCGACTGGCAGGCGGCTTTGACTTCGGATACTATGGCCATGCAAAACGCTATTGAGGAGCATTGCGGTATGGCGCCGCTGGCCTATGCCTACCCTTTTGGGCAGATCACGCCGGGGGCGGACAGCGTGATGGAAAAGCTGGGGATTCACATCACTTTTTCTTGTAACGAAATGCGATCGGTCATTACCTCGGGGCAGGGCGGATTGTATTCGCTGGGCCGGTTTAACCGGGATGGAAGAATGTCCACGCAAGACTTTATGAACCGGCTGTTTCGAGAATGATTTGGAGCCGGCTGGAATAAAGAGGCGGAAATGTGCAGATAGTAACCATAGTATTTTCTGTTAGACAGATTTGTGGAAAAAATCCTATTGACAGCCGGGCCAAAATCGGGTATATATAAAGCGGGGTCAATCATCCTGTTAAAACCCATCCAAAGGGAGTAGCCTGCGCGGATCTCCGCGTTTGCGAGCCGTCAGTACGGTCTTTTTAGATCCGGCTCTGTGATGAAATGGCGAGACTTTGCTGTCAGCTAAGGCAGTGGAGTCTCGCTTTTTTAAAAGCCGTATTAATAGCACATGCTTTGGCCCATGATAAAGCTTTTTGCGGCCGGGCGGCGGCTGGGAGCGAAAAGCGAAAGTGCTTGGATGGGGAAGGCTTGCAGAAAAATCGGAATGTGTCAAAAAGAGAGGAGAACCAATGACAATCGCGGAAATAGCTTTGTTTTGCGTGAAACTGCTGGCGGGAACCGGTGTGTTTTTGGTGGGGGTACAGCTGCTCACCGCTAATATTGAACAGCTGGCTACTGGAAAGATCAAAGATCTGTTCAGCCGAACCGCTGACAAGCGGTTGGTTAACGTGGGGATCGGCGCGGCGTCTACCGCTTTGATCCAAAGTTCGGGGGTTACTACCGTATTGATCGTAGGCTTTGTCAATGTGGGCCTCATGAATCTGTATCAGGCGGCGGCCATGATTATGGGCGCTAACATCGGCACCACCATCACGGCTCAGATTGCCGCCCTCAGCGCTTTTCCGATTACCACTTATATTCAGATTCTAGTATTTGTAGGAATCATGATGGGGATGGCGGCAAAAAAAGACAGCTGGAAAAAGACAGGCATGATCCTGGCGGGTTTGGGGTTGATCTTTATTGGTCTTTCTTTGATGTCGGAGGTTATGAAGGCCAACCGGGACGCGATTCAACGGATTTTTGAGACGGTAACCAATCCGTTGCTGCTGTTTGTTTTAGGGATTTTTCTCACTGCTCTGGTTCAGTCCAGCTCGGCAACCACTTCGGTGGTCATTGCCATGTCGGTGGCTGGGTTGACCATTGGTACTGGGGGGAACGAAGTGTTGTATATTATCCTGGGTACCAACATCGGCTCCTGTGTCACCGCGCTGATGTCGGCCTTTACGGCGGGAACCAACGCCCGTCGGGCGGGTATCATTCATTTGCTGTTTAACGCTCTGGGTTCGGCCATCTTTTTTGCGGTGCTGGCCTGCTGGCCAAGCTTTATGGAGGAGACTTTCCGCCAGTGGTTTGCCGCTCCCGCTACACAGATCGCTATGTTCCATACCTTCTTCAATTTGACCTGTACGCTGTTGTTTCTGCCATTGTGCGGCGGATTTGTCAAAGCGTCTCAGCTGTTGATTCGGGAAAAGGCGTCTCCTGCTCCAGCGGCTACCTTTTTGGATGAGCGTATGCTGTCTTCGGCTTCGTTGGCTATCTCTCAGCTGGAGAAGGAGCTGGTGCGGCTATCTGATTTGGCTATGGATGCCTTTCGGACGGGTTATCGCTCGTTTAAGGAAAAAAATGCCGAGTTAATTGAGCCTACGCAGCAGCTGATTGATCAGGCCGGCGGTGTCAGTCAAACCATGGTAAATTATATGATTCGCCTTTCCGCCAAGAGCAAGCTTTCCGAAGAGCGGGCTATTACAGATCTACACAGCAATCTGGGGGATATCATGCGTATCGCGGAGATCGCTGATAACTTGACCAAGTACACTCGAAAATCCATTGATCAGGGACTGGATTTTTCGGAAACCGTTCGAGCTGGCCTGGACGATATGGTAGGCCAGGTGGAAAATCTCTATTCTCTGACTCGCCGGGCAGTGCTGGACCGGGAAGCGGGCCTTCTTCCCCAGATCGACCGGACCGAGGACCTGATTGACCATATGCGCCGCCAGCTGATTGACCAGCACATTCACCGGCTGAATCTGGGGGAATGTCGGCCGGAATCCAGCGGGGTGTTTATCAATTTGGTATCTAACTTGGAGCGTTTGGGGGACCATCTAAATTATATCGCTCATACCGTTCAGCCCTAAAAATCGCAAAAAACTCACCCGCTCCAGACGTTGTTTCCGGGAGGGTGAGTTTTTGCTTAATTTTAAATAAAGGACCTGCTAAATTGTGTAAAAAGAGAGACGGCTTTATTTTTTAACCAGATTTTAAGCCTGTATGTTTATCGAGGAAGCGGAGGCGGCTGCCGCTGCTGTTTTCATCTCGGCCCGAGCCGCCCGAAAAGCGCGGAGATAAACCGCTGCGGCAGCGCTTTGGAATTGATGTTCAGCTTGGGTCTGGATCACCGTCCATCCGCCTCCGTGACTGTTATAAGAGGCCAGATTTTCTCCGTCGGGAGAATAGAGCTCAGCGGTCTGGCCGTCAGGGGCGCTATGAATTTTTGCCGAACAGCCTCCCAGCAGGTGATCTAACAACGCTTCCAGATAGCTGGGTTGGGACGCCGCTTGGTGAAGCTGGACCGTCACATGAGCCATGGCTCCAGAGCGGTCAGGAGAAACCCACCGCTTCATCTGACTGTGCTGAAGGCGCAGATAGCTCTGGTCCATATAGACTCCCTTTTGGGCGTCTCGCTGGGCATGAGTCTGGATCTGCCGGATAAAGCCGTCAGTTATCGCATTTTTTACGGTCTGGTCGGTTTTTTTGCGGATCCGGGGCATATTACCTCTGGCGCCCTGCCGGGGAGACGCCAGGGAAGTAAAGCAGTTAATTTGCATAGAGAACGCCTCCTTGAAATAAATGCCGTTAACACTCCCGTTTGCGGATCATCCGTTCCTGCCAGTCGCTTTTTGTGATGAGCACCGCCCGGGGTTTGCTCCCCTCAAAGGGACCCACGATGCCCCGTTCCTCCATCTGGTCTACCAGGCGAGCCGCGCGGGAGTATCCAAGCCTGAGCCGCCGCTGAAGCATAGATACCGAGGCCTGCCCGCTGGAAACCACGATCTCTACCGCCTCGTCAAACAGCTCGTCCTCTTCGCCGTCTTCGCCGGCAGAAGGTTCGCCGTCCGCTTCAGCCTGCTGGGCTTGCCGCTCAATGTGGTCCAAAATTTCCTGACTGTATTCAGCCTGGCCGCACTGCTTGACAAAGGCCACCACTTCCTCCACCTCCTGGTCAGAGACAAAGCAGCCCTGAATCCGTAAAGGCTTGGTAACCCCTAGGGGGGCGTATAACATGTCGCCTTTGCCCAGCAGCTTTTCGGCTCCTGACTGGTCTAGAATAATCCGGGAGTTAATAGCGGAAGCTACCGCAAAGGCGATGCGGGAGGGAATGTTATCTTTCATCAAGCCAGTGATTACATCCGCCGAGGGCCGTTGGGTAGCGATAATCAGGTGCATGCCAGCCGCACGGGCCATTTGAGCCAGTCGGATAATGGCGTTTTCCACATCAGATTTGGCTACCGCCATCAGATCGGCCAGCTCGTCAATCACTACCACGATCTGGGGTAGGGGTTGGTTGCCGCTGTCAGGGTCAGAGGCAACCTCGGCGTTATAAGCCGCTAAATTGCGAGCGCCGATTTCAGAGAACAAGGTATACCGGCGCATCATTTCGGTGACTGCCCAGTTAAGGGCGCCCGCCGCCTTTTTGGGATCGGTAACTACCGGGATCAGCAAATGGGGGATGCCGTTATAGACCCCTAATTCAATCATTTTGGGATCTACCATAATCAGCCGCACCTCTTCCGGCGTGGCCTTATACAAAATACTCATGAGAATACTGTTGATGCATACCGATTTGCCCGAGCCGGTGGTGCCGGCAATCAGCATGTGGGGCATTTTAGCGATATCGCCAACAGTGGGCGCGCCGGTAATATCCTTGCCAATGGCAAAGGTCAGCCGGCTTTTGCCGTTTTGAAAGGCGGGGCTGCCGATAATGTCTCGGGCGGTGACCAGTTCCTGCTGTTCGTTGGGCACCTCAATGCCCACCGCGTTTTTATCGGGAATGGCCGAAACCCGGATGCCCGAGGCGCCTAGCGCCAAAGCGATATCGTCGGCCAGATTGGCTACTTTACTCAACTTAACGCCCCGCTGAAGCACCAGCTCATAACGAGTTACCGCAGGGCCGTCGGTGGTATTGATTACCGAGGCTTCCACCCCAAAGCTCTGGAGGGTGTCCACCAGTCGGTCGGCGCATTTGCAAATGGCTTCGGCGCTGCCTGCCGGCTTGCCCGGACCAGGTTTTAGCAGCCGTAAAGGGGGATAGAGGTAAATGGGCGGTTCCTTTCCCTCCGCCAGCGCGCGGTCAATCTGGACTTCCACTGGATCTTCCTCCGCAGACTCGCTGGAAAGCGCCTCTGGTTCCTCCCAGGGGGGCGTATCGATTGCGGGCGTCTCAGGTTGAGGCGTAGGGCTCTCTGCCGGCTCGAGCTCGTCCAGCTCGGGAATGACCTCCAGAGTAGCTGGGGAAGCCGGTTCGGCAACGGGTTCGGGCTGGGGTTGAGATTCGGCGGCTGGTTCGGGAGCGGGCGCGGCCTTTTTATTGCGGCGGAAGATGCCAAGCAGGGCTTCTCCAGGCGTTTCTACCGTCGGAGGCGGCAGGGGGGATTCCACATTGGGGTCGCGGGTGCGGGTTACCGTCTGATCGTCATCCAGAGCGATGTCGACAGAGGGCCGCCGGGGAGCAATCGAAGCCGGTTCTCTGCGAACGGTTTTCGCTTCTCGTCGGGGGGAAGGTAACGGTGCGGGTTCCTCCTCCTCTGGCTCGGGCAGGGGCCTTGCCGATTGAATCATGGCCAACAGCCGCTGGGGGCCCAAGCGGCATCCCGCCAGGACGCATACTATTAGCAATACGGTAGCCAGCACAGCGCCGCCCACAGTAGACAGCGCCGCCCGCAGAAGCTCGGCCAGTCCGCCGGAGAGCAATCCGCCAGAGACCAGCGCTTGGCCGTCTTTGCCCATTCGGGTTAGGCCCTCCAGTTGGGCATAATATTCCCGAGGAACCTCCAACAAATGATGTACCGCTCCATAAAGCAGGGGAACCGCGCTCCAGGTCAAGGCTTGCATGCGCACGCGCTTTCTCCGGCGGACAATCAGCAGAATTCCTACAATCAGGAGCACCAGCGGCAATAACTCGGCTCCCCAGCCCAGTAGCCAGGATCCCCCCAGCCAATACCATTCAATCAAAAACCCGCCTGCGCGGAAAAGATGAAGCACGCCAACAAAGCTGACCAAAATCAATGCCCCGCCCAAAATACACCGGCGCATCGCCAGCTGTTCGGCGGCCTGTTTTTTTGCGGCGGAGGACTGTTTGGAGGTCTTTTTAGACGCCTGCCGGGAGGGGGCTTTTCCCTGGGATTTCGTCCGCTGGCCGGAGGTCCCGGTTGTTTTTTTCTTTTCGGTGGTTGCCAAAGAGATCACCTCACATCAGGTTTAACATAATGGTTAAAAAGCCGGCCGCCAGGCAATAGACTGCGAAAAAGCGGAAGCTGTTTTTCCGCATCAGCAGGCGCACTGCCGCGATGGCCAGATAGCCAAAGACTGCCGAGGACAAAAAACCAATGATACAAGGGGCCAGCAATGGCCCGGCGATGCCTGCTTCCAGCAGATCGGGCAGTTTAAATATTACCGCGCCGCACACCGCGGGAATACTCATCAGGAAACCGAACCGGACGGCAAAGTCTTTTTGAAACCCGGCGAATAATCCGCCGCAGATGGTGCTGCCGCTGCGAGATACCCCGGGGAATAGGGCGATCAGCTGCATCAGGCCAACTTTCAGCCCATCGGCATAGGGCGCGTCGGCCTCGGTTTTTTTGCCGCCGCTGTGGCGGGATGCCGTCCAAAGCAGTCCGGCGGTAAAACACAGGGCAATCCCTACAAAAAGCGTGCTGTTAAAGGCGCTTTCCACATAGCCCTCCACAACCGCTCCTAACACCAGGGGTAAAGTAGCCAGCAACAGCAATAAAATCAGCCGGCGGGGCGGTTTGTTTTTCACTCGGAAGCCGTCCCCCGCCCATTGGAAAAAGCTTACCGCCAAGGTTTTGACATCCTGCCAGAAAGCGGCAATCACTGCCGCCAGCGTTCCCAGATGAAGCACCAGATCAAAGGCCACTGCGTTCACGCCGTATTGCTCAAAATCCAGCATGGATTGCAGCAACGCCAGATGGCCGGAAGAGGAAATGGGAAGGAACTCGGCAAGTCCCTGCACCGCGCCCAATAAGAGGGCAACCCAAATTGGCATATATTCACCTCAAACATTCATGATTTTTCACATTAACTTCGTTTTTGGCGGGCGCCAGCCAACCGGCGTCCGCCGCCTTGTTTTGTAAAAGTCCCGTTTCAACGGGAATCTGTAATTTCTAATTTGATGAAGGCTTAGAGCTTGTTTGGAAAAGGAAAGCGACTGCATTCCCGCGCAATTCGCTGTCGTCTGCAACGGCAAAGCTGCGCGCAGTATTTGGGCGTTTTCGCGTTGCGTTTGGCATTGTTTTATCCAACATTCAGCAGGTTTTTTCAAATAAGCTTAAGCCAAAACTCTGATTTACCTGACGTTATTTGTTCCAACGGGACAGCCGCCCGGTTTTCCAATGAGAGGACAGCCAAACCGCTGTCAAGCCGCATAGCGCGCCGCAAACAGCGCCGGCGAAAACGTCAGTGGGATAATGTACCATCAAATATATGCGGGAAAGACCCATCAGGGCGGCGTATATTGTCATGGGAACCCATATCCGTTTGCCCGCTGGAAGCAGAGATATGGCCGCGGCAAAGGCTGCTGCCGTATGCCCCGAGGGGAAGGAAAAATCCCCTGGCGCATGTACCAGCAGAGGGTAGCTGATTCCCAGATCATAAGGCCGCGCCCGTCCTGCCAGGGGCTTGAGCAACAAATTTACCAGGAAAACGTCCAAAACCAGGGCCAGCGCCATGGTGCAGCCATATTTTCGGGTTTTGGGAATGGCTAGCAGCACTGCGGCCAACAAAATAAATCCCCATCCCCCGTTCCCAGGCAGGGAAACAATGGGCATCAGCCCGTCCAAAAACCGGCAGGCCAGCAGGTCGTGCAAACCTTCTAACCAGCGCAACTCCATTAGATTCCAGCGCATAAGTTCCTTTCACTCACCGGCTTCCGTCTTTGTATTTTTAGAGGCGGCAAGTTTATTTTTAAAATAGATCCGGCGGCAACCGGAGTCGGTTATCCCTATTCGCCTGGCCTGGGCGCTTATTCCACTTGCACCAGATATTTTTCTAATAGGGCGCAGGGCCGCCAAGCCAGTTTGCTTTTCCGCAGGCCTTCATCCCCCGCGTCATCCTCCCGGTTGATATAGGCCACCCCTTCCCCGCAGGCGTATTGGGAAAATTGCTGCACGATCATTTGATAAGCGCCATGATAAGAAGTGTCCGCTTTTTCAATATGGTCATATAGCGTGTCTCCCACTACTTCGCCAATCGCCATAGCGATCATCTGCCCGTCTACCCAAAGTCCGCCGCTTAAAAAGCCGTATAACTGAAAATTTTCCAGAACTTCTTCCACTTTGCGCGTGTCTTCGTGAAAGGTTTCCGAATCCTTGTCCCGTTGGGCTTCAAACCGGCGGAAAAAGGCTCGGGCGTCATGCAGGTTTTCCGGGGTTAACGGAGCAAACTGCCAGTCGGGATACCGGCGGCAGAACTGACGGATGTGGTTGCGTTGGCCGGCGTATTTTTTCCCTTGCAACTGGCACAGATCTTGTGCCTGATAGAGATAGTCGGCCCACTGGGGCAGTTTGGATACCTGCGCCTGGGGCCAGCGGGCCAGCAGCTGGGGAAGGGCTTCTTCTGGAACAGTAAACAATTTCAGCGGATGGCCGGCCTCCCGGCAGTGAGCGGCCAACCCGTCCAACGATAGGCGTGGATCTCCTCCCATGGGAACCGAATAAACGGGCTCTCCAGTGTTAGGCATACGGGATTGCAGCAGCAGAGAACCTTCCCACAGGGTATAAGCGGTTTGAAAATAATCCCGCCAAAGAAAGGTTCCGCCTATCGTGCTGTCGCAGGCCCGGCTGGGTTGAGCATCAAAATAGGGCCGCAGGAGGGTGATGTCCTCCAGTCGCAATGGCTGAAAATCCAAGGTCATTTAGAATTCCTCGTTTCGTTTGCTTCTGGCAAAAAATAAGCATGTCCCGCAGGTTGCCGCCGCATTTGTCAACAAATCCATTATATCACAAAGCTGGCCCGGCGGCAACGCTTCTTCAAGGAAAACCCGTTAGCGGCTGCATTGACAATTTTGATCTAGGGATGCCAGGTGTTTGATGCGGAAAGACTCTTTTATTTTAGCACAAATGTTTGTAAAATGCACCTAAAAAATCATCTTTGCAAAAAATCTTCGTTTAAGAAGGAAAAGCGCTCCCGCCTGCTGGAAAACCCCTCGATTTTTCTTGACTTTCTCCAGGGTTTTGCCTATGATAAAAATTAAAAGGAACCGCTCAATTTTCCAGAAAATTGAGCGGCGAGAGGGCGGGCTTTTCGCCCCGTCCCAGGAAAGGAGAAACGCCAGTATGTCTTGCTATCAATCGGTTACGCCCGAGCTGCTCCAGGCTTTGAAAGAGGCTGTTCCTGGCCGGGTGTTTTCCGGTCCGGAGATTAACGAGGATTTTTCTCATGATGAAATGCCCATCTATGGTAAAGCGATGCCGGAAGCGGTGGTGGAGGTCCGCACTACCCAGGAGGTATCGGATGTTTTGCGGCTGTGCAATCAATACAACGTTCCGGTTACTCCAAGAGGCGCGGGCACCGGACTGGTAGGCGGCGCGGTGCCGCTATATGGCGGAGTGGTGCTTTCCACTGTGAAAATGAATCAGATTCTTTCTTATGATTTAGAAAATCTTACTGTTCGGGTTCAGGCTGGCGTTTTGCTGAACGATTTGGCGGAGGATGCTGCCAAGCAGGGGTTGCTTTATCCGCCTGATCCGGGGGAGAAATTCGCCACGCTGGGGGGGAATGTTTCCACCAATGCCGGCGGCATGCGGGCGGTGAAATATGGCGCCACTCGAGACTATGTGCTGGCGGTCACTGCCGTTTTGCCTTCCGGGGAGGTTCTGGAGTTGGGGGCGCCGGTCTCTAAAACGAGTTCGGGCTATTCCCTGCTTCACTTGATGATCGGTTCGGAGGGCACTTTAGGGGTGATTACCGAAATGACGCTGAAACTGATTTCAGCGCCGAAAGAGACCATTAGTCTGGTGGCGCTTTATGAATCTTTGGAGGACTGCGTCGCCACTGTTCCACAGCTGATGCGCTCGGGTCTCCAGCCTCAGGCCTTGGAATTTATGGAGCGGGAGATCGTCCGTCTCAGCGAGCGTTACTTGAAAAAATCGACCTTTCCCCAGAACCACCAGGGCAGTCAGATTAACGCCTATTTGCTGGTGACCTTTGATGGGGAGGATGAGGACGCCTTGATGGATGTGGTGGAGCGGGCCTCTGAAATTGCGCTGGAGGCTGGGGCTCTGGATATTTTGGTTGCCGATACGCCCCAGCTGAAAAAAGATGCTTGGGCCGCAAGGTCCTCTTTTTTAGAGGCCATTGAAGCCGATACGAAACTGCTGGACGAGTGCGACGTGGTGGTGCCGGTGAATCAGATTGCCGGATATGTGGCTTTTATCAGCCAGATTTCGGAGGATTATGATTTTGCAGTCAAGCGGTTCGGTCATGCGGGAGACGGAAACCTGCATATTTATGCCTGCTCCAACGACATGGAGCCGCAGTCCTTCCAGGAACAGGTAAAAAGCTTTATGGAGCGGGCTTATCAGGAAGCTGTCCGGCTGGGGGGACAGATTTCCGGGGAGCATGGCATTGGCCATGGCAAGCTGGATTATCTGGCCCAGGCGGCCGGACCGGTAGCCATGGAGCTGATGACTGGAATCAAAGGAATTTTTGATCCAAACGGTATTTTGAATCCTGGTAAAGTCTGCCGCCGGATTTAGGATCAGAATACAGGTTCCAAGAAGCTGCGCCAGCGGTCAGAATATTCCGGCTTGCGGAAAAAAGCGGTTGCCGGCAAGCCAGAAAACCCGGGAATCCCTTGTGTCGTTCCAGCTTTTTTACCGCAGCTCGCGGCGATTGGTACGGATTCTAAACAAAAAGGAGATTTTTATGGCATATTTGATTTCAGAAGAAGCCCAGGAATTGCTGGGTATGGTAAAGGAATTTTGTGAAAAGGAAGTCAAGGAGCAATCCAAGGAATACGACCGCACTGGGGCGTGGCCCCGGGAGATTTATGAAAAGGCTATGGAAATGCAGTTGCACATGCTGGAGGTGCCTGAAGCTTACGGCGGCATGGGCCTGAGCCGGGTGGACGCCGCCGCTTTGATGGAAGAAATGGCCAAGGCGGACGCCGGCTTTGCCACCACCATTTCGGCCAGCGGTTTGGGGCTGAAACCGGTGCTGCTGGCAGGCAATGAGGAACAAAAGCGCCGGGTGTGTCAGCTGATTGAGGAAGGGGGCCTGGGAGCGTTCTGCCTCACTGAACCCGGGGCCGGGTCCGACCCCGGCGCGGGTAAAGCCACCGCCCAAAAGGACGGAGACGGCTATATTCTCAATGGGCGCAAATGTTTTATCACCAACGGGAGTGTAGCCGCTTTTTATTGTGTGGCCGCTAAAACGGACAAAGCTGGTGGAGCCAAGGGGTTGTCTATGTTTCTGGTGGAGGCGGGAACGCCCGGCCTTTCCTTTGGGCATGAGGAGGACAAGCTGGGCATCCGGGGGTCCAACACCTGTGATGTGGTGCTGGAAAACTGCCGGGTGCCGGCCTCTGCGCTGATTGGTCAGGAGGGGCAGGGTTATGCCATTGCCATGCAGACGCTGGATCAGGCCCGAGCCTGGATGGGATGTCTTTCGGTGGGCGTCGCCCAGCGGGGTTTGGAAGAAGCGGTGTCCTATGGCCGGGAACGGGTTCAGTTTGGCCGGTCCATCCTGGCAAATCAGGGCATGCAATTTAAGGTAGCTGATATGGCGATTCAGATCGAGACCGCCCGCCAGATGGTGGCTCACGCCCTTACCTTGATGGACCAGGGCCTGCCCCATGGCAGGGAGTCGGCCATTGCCAAGTGTTATGCTTCGGATATCGCGATGAAGACGGCGTCGGAGGCCATTCAGATCTTTGGCGGATATGGCTACAGCCGGGAATATCCGGTGGAAAAGTTGCTGCGGGACGCAAAAATTTTTCAAATTTTTGAAGGCACCAATGAGATTCAGCGGATCGTCATCGCCAATCACACCATTGGCCGGCTGTAACCGAGAGACAAAACGGGAGGAAACGTTATGGAACTTTTGGTATGTATTAAGCAGGTGCCGGACGATTCGGTAGCGGTCCGGCTTAAGCCTGGCGCACAAGAACCTGACCTGGAGGGGATCACACCGGTGGTCAACCCTTTTGATACTTACGCCCTGGAAATGGCCGTCCGGCTGAAGGAAGCCGCCGGCGGCAGCGTTACGGTTCTCACTGCTGGGCCGGAAGCCGCTAAGGATGGTGTAAAGAACTGCCTTTCCGTGGGCGCTGACCAAGGCTTTCTGGTGGCCGGGGCCGAACTGGCTCCGGGGGATACTCTGGGGAACGGCCGCCTGTTGGCGGCGGCTATTCAAAAATTGCAGGCCGAAGGCCGGGCTTTTGACGTTATTCTTTGCGGGCGGGAGGCCACCGACCGGGCTTCTGGTCAGACTGGACCCCAGCTGGCTGAAATCTTGGGGATTCCGGTGATTTGCGACGGAGTAGAGCTGACCGCCACAGAGCCCGGCCTGCTGGTCAAGCAGGAGACGGAGGACGGCTACCGCTTGCTGGAAGCCCCTGTTCCCTGTCTGATTACAGTGAACAAGCCGGCTTATGATCCCCGATATCCCACGATTAAAAGTAAACTGGCGGCCCGCAAGGCGGCGGTTCCTGTCATAGAGGCGGAGACGCTGAGCGGAACCGCTCCCGGGCCACAGCTTAGGCAGCTTGGGCTTCGGGAACCGGTCAGGCGGCGGACCGGCGTTAAATTGCAGGAGGAATCCTGTGCCGACGCCGCAGCCAAAGCCTTGGCCATGATGGTCCAGGCCAAGGCGCTATGAAGGAGGGCAAAAGGATGGATTGGAGCAATCGGAAGGATATCTTGGTCTTTTTGGAACAGAAAGAGGGGCAGCCCATCCGTTCTGGGTTGGAGAGCTTGACCGCGGCAAAGATGCTGGCGGGAAAAACTGGGGGAAAGGTCATTGGTTTACTCATCGGACAGGATAACGGCCAAGCAGCGGCGGTTTCCGCGCCTTTTGCCGCTCAGGTGCTTTCGGCGCAAGGAGCGGCGTTTTCCTCCGGAGCCAACGACGCTTTTGTTTTAGCGCTGGAGCAGGCCGTTCAGCAAACAAATCCGGCGGCGGTGCTGGCTGGGAACACGCCTCTGGGGCGGGAAGTGACCGCCCGGTTGTGCGCACGGCTGGAAACGGCCGGAATTCAAGACGTTATCGCGCTATCCTTGGAAGGAGACATGCCCCGGTGGACTGTTCCGCTGTATGGAGGAACCATTCTTCAGGAGGTGGAAAGCGAAAGGCTACCCCTGGTTGCAACCCTGCGCTCAGGATGCTTTGTTAAGCCGCTGGCTGGGTCGCCTGGCGAAATAACCGCTTTTCCGGTGGAAGTTTCCGCAGGTGACTTTTCGGTGAAAGTGCGGGAGACCGTTCGGGAAATCGCCCAGCAGGCGGATTTGGAATCCGCCCAAGTGATCGTCGCCGGCGGGCGGGGCATGGGCAGCGCGGAAAATTTTGCCCTGGTGGAGCAGCTGGCCCAGGTCCTGGGAGGCGTGGTAGGCGCCACCCGTCCAGCGATTGAGGCGGGATGGGTTTCTCGGGATCATCAGGTGGGGCAGTCGGGTAAAATCGTAGCGCCAGCGCTGTATATTGCCTGCGGCGTATCGGGGGCCGCCCAGCATCTTTCTGGTATGACCGGCTCAGGCTATGTGGTGGCCATTAACCAAGATGAGGAAGCGCCCATCTTTGATGTAGCCGATGTAGGCATCGTGGGGGACGCCGTTCAAGTGATTCCAGCCATGATTGCGGAAATTCAGGCCAGGCGGGAAGGATAGTTTTTTAAAGGCACACCGGCAGGTGTGCCTCTGTTTTATTTTATGACAAAAATTTTTGAAATTTTCGTGAAACTGCGGGAAATCCATAGAAAGCGCGCCAAAAGAATGGCTATGCAAATCGCTGATCCTATGATATAATATATTATATACTGCGTTTTTATGGGCGATGATAACGGTAGCATATCTTGAGAGATTTTTACTGCCGTTTAGCCATCATCGTCGGTCTTTGAAAGGGCGCTTTTTAACGGTCCTTATTTAGATAACGGGAAAATATGGCGTTTGATAAAAAATAGAAATAACCACGCCTACTTTTGGATAGTTATAAAAGGAGATTTTTATGAAAAAGCCTTATCGCTGGGATAATTTGACCAGTCCTCAGATTGCGCAGCTGGCCAGGAAAGAGGCCATTGTTTTACTGCCCACCGGCTCTACCGAGCAGCACGGACCCCATCTTCCAGTTGGGTGCGACGCCATTTTGGCTACTTGGTTTGCCGAGCGCGCTGCCCAAGCGCTGGATGAAAAAGAGATCCCCGCAGTGGTGGCGCCTACCTTCGCTGCAGCAAACTCCATGCATCATATGGGTTTTGCGGGTACCATCAGCTTACGGCCCCGTACTTATATGCAGGCTTTGTTGGAGCAGTGCCAGGCGATTGCCGCCCATGGCTTCCGAAAAATTGCGATTATCAACGGTCATGGCGGCAATAACGCTCCTACCAAGGCCGCTTTGGTGGACGTCAATTTAGCGCTGGGTTTTCCGGTGTATTTCATCGACTACATGACGGTGGACGAGGAGCCTTTTTTAGAGAGTCAGAAGTGCATGAACCACGCCTGTGAAAGCGAGACTTCCCTGATGTTGGCCTATGACGAAAGTTTGGTGGACCCCTGCTACCGGGAGACGAAGGGCTATCCCGGCGGTTGTTCGGTTTATGAAGATCAGGGGCTGGTTTCCACCTTTCACAAGATGGAGTCTCATACGGAAAACGGGGTCATGGGCAACAGCTATTTGGCGTCCAAAGAAAAGGGATTCGCTTTGGCGGAGGCCGCCGCCAGCAAGCTGGTGGAAGTGCTTTCCGATCCGGTTTTGTGGGAGCAGCCGGTATAAACGGGCGGTCTATCATTTTTTGACGAGGTGAAACTTTTTGCAGACCGAAATACAGGACCTTTCCACCCATTATCTTGACCTGCCTGGAGAAAAAGGCCCGGTGATTTTTCTTCATGGTTGGGGTGCGCCGGTTTCTTTATATCAGCCGGTTTTTGATCTTCTATCCCAGCTGGGTTACCGGGTGGTGGCTTTTGACATGCCCGGCGTTGGAGAAACGCAGGAGCCAAAGATTCCCTTGCATCTGGCGGATTACGCCGCTTTTACGCTGGCCCTATGTGAAAAACTGGGGGTGGAGCAGGCTGTTTTTATAGGACATTCCCATGGGGGCCGGGTGGCGATTTCCCTGCTGTCTGACCCGGATTGCCCGGTAAAGTGCCAAAAGGCGGTGCTGATTGATGCGGCTGGGGTGCGTCCAGCTCCCTCTGTTGGGAAAAAGCTCCGCCAGTTAAGTTACAAGGGGCTGAAAGTTCTGGGCACGTCTTCCTTTACCGCTCCGCTTTTTGGCGATTTATATACGCAGGAGCGAGACAAACGAGCCAGTGCCGATTATAAGGCGGCTTCTCCTGTTATGCGGCAGACAATGAGCAACGTTTTGGTAGACCTGACCCATTTGATGCCAAAGATCACAGCCCAGGTGCTGCTGGTGTGGGGAGATCAGGATGCCGACACGCCCCTAGCGCATGGCCGAATCATGGAACAGCACATCCCTGGAGCGGGGCTGGCCATGATTCAAAACGCTGGGCATTTTTGTTTTTTAGATAACTGGGGACAGTTTTCTGCTGTCCTCCGGGCATTTTTATAAGGGGAATTGAAGGAGGGCTTATGACCTGGTTCTATTATTTGGTGGTGGCGGCCGCTTTTGCGGCATGCGCCTTTTCTGCCTTGCGGCAGGCCGTCCATATGTTTCAGCTTAGCTCTTATCAAGACCCCTCCTACCGTACCTATCTAAAAGGCCATAAAAAGACCTTTTGGAACGTTAAGCGGGTTGTACCTTGCGTTCTGATGCTGTTGGGTGGGCTGAGCCTGACCTCCATGCCTTGGATGTTTGCCGCAGGGGCTT
>CATJIY010000123.1 GCA_949740695.1 uncultured Eubacteriales bacterium | reverse complement strand
TGCGCTGGTTCTTTTTTTGGCGTCTACACGCTGGGACTCCACCGGTAGGGCCCGGCCAGTTTCACCATCAGCTCGCCCATGGTGAAGTCCTCCCGAAAGATATAGGCTTTGATTTCGTTCCTGATATTCATAATCATAACTCCTTCAATCATTATATTCGCCATCTGGCGTAGAAATAGAAAACGCCTCCAGCGGCCTGGACAAGCGGTTTACGATGCTCAGGTCAAAGGAGCGCGCATCGGACTTCAGCGTTCGGCGTGAAGTCATGCCAATTCGTGAAAAACCGGCAGGGAATAACGTACTATGTTTGTCGTCCGGCGTTGTGTGCTTCTATGAAAAAGCGTCGTCCGGATGCTGCTTCGTTCGCTGATTTCATATAGATTGAAATTTGAGGTGCAAAGAGGGTGATCCGCCTGATGCAAACCACCCTTCGACACAGAGCAATATTCAATCTTGGGCCGCTGCTCGCTTCTTTTTTCAAACACCTGGAGGATTCCCTCTGCTTCTCCTGTTTCTCCAATTCCTCTGGTGTAAACTCCGGAAGAGACACGTCAAATTTGCCGATGTTAAGTAGCAGATTTTGTAGTTCATGGTTTTCTTGGCGGTTTTATTAAAATGGATGCGCACCTTGTAGGTGGTAGAATCGATACAGCGGTAAATGGTGGCGGTTTTCGCCTTTACTGATTGAATTGTAGCCATATTGGCTTTCCTTTCTTGCGGTAGGAGGCAACACATGGAGATGTTCCAGGCAAACAAAAAGCCAGCGCCCGGCTACTTAATGTCATTGCAATTGAAAGCTGGCTTGATGTGCTTATGTACTTTTGCCGTGGAAAAGCGACGGTTTTCACAGCTCCCAGATTGTCCCCTCACGAAAGGAGCAAAACCCGGGGGTAGAGCGGAACCCATTTTCAAAAAGATTTTAATATTTTTGAAGCGGCCCAGTTTGTTCGCTTTTCGGTACTGTCTTCAAACATCTGCTGGTTCGGGATGCGGATGTGTAGGTGCTACATGGCTTTGACAACGCAGAGCATGCTGGGTCATATTTGTCCAGCCAGCTTTTTAGAAGGATGTCTTTGTGGGGTTACAGCTTTTGTGGAGCGCTGAACCTGATGCGAAGATTTATACAGTTACCCGGCGAGGAAATGTTCAACGACAGATCTGGCGGCAGCTTAACAGGAATTGCCATTTTAACGCCGTTGGACGATGAAAAGCAAAAACTCCGATGCAGCATCAAACTGCACCGGAGTTTATCTTATATTTTTATTTTTACTTTTCGGGATTCAGGGATTACAGCGCCTCCACGCCGCAGACTAAATCATTGATAAACTGCTGAGCTGTCCGGCCAGAGACGCCGCCATGGCGGATTTCCCAGGCGTCAGCCAGACGGAAGAGGGTAGTTTTTTCCATGGAAACGCCTGCTCGTTGGGCCAAGGTGAGCACCATTTCATGGTATTGTTGCCGGTTTGGAGAGGAAAAATTGATGGCTAAACCAAACCGATTGGCCAGAGACAGTTTTTCTTCCAGAGTATCTGAACGGTGAACGTCTCCCGAGTGTTCCATATCTGTCCGGTCGTTCCAGGTCTCTTTGATGAGGTGGCGGCGGTTGGAGGTGGCGTAGATCAAAAGATTGGCCGGCCGGGCTTCTAGTCCACCTTCAATCAGGGCCTTCAGGGCTTTGTATTCCACTTCAAAATCCTCAAAGGACAGATCATCAATGAATAACAAAAATTTACAGCCTCGGTCTTTCACCAGCGCCAGCACATCGGCCAGGCGGCGGAACTGATGCTTATACAGCTCAATCAACCGCAATCCCCGGCCGGAAAACTCTTGAAGAATTCCCCGAACACAGGTGGATTTTCCAGAACCACTGTCGCCATAAAGCAGCACATTATTGGCAGGTTTACCCTCTAAAAAAGCCAGAGTATTGCGCACCAGTTGGGCTTTTTGCTCCGCATAACCCACCAGATCAGAAAGCCGGACCGGATCAGGCCGAAAAATAGGCCGCAGGGAAAGGGCCTCCCCGTCTTCCAAGCGAAAAGCGTAGCTGACCCCAAACATGCCCGCGCCGCAAACGGCGTAGTGTTCGGATAAAAGCTGATAAAAAGTCTGACTGTCGGCAGCCTGGGCTAGCTGAGCGGAAAGGCGGGTGATTTGTCCTCCCGCGGTATTGGTTGCTGTCTGGCCTTTCAATTTTGGCAGAGTGGTCAGCATCCCACCGAAAGTTTTGCCGGTAGAACACAAGTCTAAATGAAACAGTTTCCAGAATACTGCCAGCTCCCGTTGAGCCAGGGCGTCCAAGCCATTTGGCTGACATCCGGAAATCTCCCGTGCTAGGGTAAAGGGGTTTTCGTTGGTGAGCAGGAACCAAGTCAGACAGCCTTGCCAGAGGTCCCCATGAAAGGAAAGCTGCCCAGCTTGCTCCAGTAGTTGCCGGAAGCAAAAGGAAGCACGTCGCAGCAAAGCGGGAGAGGGGTCGTCCGCCTTACTTTGCGCCAAACATTCTATCAGTCCGAACAAGGGGTTATCTTCCCCCATGCGAAAGAGAACTAGAGAGCAAATCTCCCGGTATAGATCGTGAATCGTTTCCATATCAACTGAGGACCGCGCCTTTGTCCGCCGACGAAACCAGCTTGGCGTACCGGGCCAGGTAGCCGGTTTTGACCTTTGGTTCGGGACAGACCCAGGCCGATTTACGGCGGGCCAGTTCAGCTTCAGGGACCTTCAGCTGGATGGACCCGGCAGGAATATCAATGGAAATCAGATCCCCTTCTTCCACCAAGGCGATTAAACCGCCGGAAGCGGCTTCCGGGCTGACGTGGCCGATAGAAGCGCCTCTGGTCGCTCCGGAAAACCGTCCGTCGGTAATCAAGGCCACGCTCTCGCCCAAGCCCATGCCGCAGATAGCCGAGGTGGGATTGAGCATTTCCCGCATGCCAGGACCGCCTTTGGGGCCTTCGTACCGGATAACCACTACGTCGCCGGATACAATTTTTTTGGCATAGATAGCCTCGATGGCTTGCTCTTCTGAGTTGAATACACGGGCGGGGCCTTCGTGCCGCAGCATTTCGGGGGCTACAGCCGACTGTTTGACTACGCAGCCATCTTGGGCCAGATTACCCCGCAAAACAGCGATGCCGCCAGTGGAAGAGTAGGGATTTTCCACTGGGCGGATCAATTCAGGGTTGCGATTTTCCACGTCGGTAAGATTTTCGGCCACTGTCTTTCCGGTAACGGTAATCAGACCGGTGTTTAGCAGGCCCTTTTTGGTCAGCTCTTTCATAACGGCGTAAACTCCACCGGCCCGCTCCAAGTCTTCCATATAGGTGTCTCCAGCGGGGGCCAAATGGCATAGATTGGGGGTCTTGGCGCTAATCTCGTTGGCCTGGGAGAGATCCAGCGTGACTCCGGCTTCGTGGGCGATGGCCGGCAGGTGTAGCATCGTGTTGGTGGAGCAACCCAGGGCCATATCCACCGTTTCCGCGTTGTGGAAAGCGGCGGGAGTGAGGATATCACGGGGACAGATATTTTTTTCAATCAGCTCCATGATCTGCATGCCGGTGCGCTTGGCCAACCGTAGCCGGGCCGACCAGACGGCAGGTATGGTACCATTGCCCCGAAGAGCCATGCCAATGGCTTCAGTGAGACATTTCATGGAGTTGGCGGTATACATACCAGAGCAGGAGCCGCAAGTGGGACAGGCGTTTTCGGTGTATTCCTGAACGCCGGCCTGATCCAGTGTGCCGGCATGGTAAGCGCCTACTGCCTCAAACATATGGCTCAGGCAGGTGCGCCGGCCATCGTTCATGGTACCGGCCAGCATGGGGCCTCCAGAACAGAAAATGGTAGGGATGTTCAGCCGGGCGGCGGCCATCAGTAGGCCAGGTACGTTTTTGTCGCAGTTGGGAATCATCACTAAGCCGTCAAACTGGTGGGCCATTACCATGGCCTCAGTGGAATCGGCGATCAGATCCCGCGTCACCAGGGAATATTTCATGCCAATGTGGCCCATGGCGATACCGTCGCACACCGCAATGGCGGGGAACTCCACCGGCGTTCCTCCGGCAGCCCGGATACCAGCTTTAACTGCCTCCGCAATTTTATCCAGGTGCATGTGTCCGGGGACGATTTCATTATAAGAGCACACCACCCCCACCAGAGGGCGAGTCAGCTCTTCGTCGGTATAACCTAGAGCGTAGAGCAGACTTTTGTTGGGAGTGCGCTCCACGCCTTGTTTGATTTTATCACTTTGCATCGTGGTTCTCCTTTTTTAAACGGCCCGGGGCCGGAGATTTCTTGATTTATAAGGTGGGGCCGGCGGCCTATAGCATCTTCGTTTTTAGCACCAGATTGGAAGCGTTCCGATAGCCCAATCTGCCGTAAAAATGATTGTGGAATTCATCGTTGACTGCCTGTAGCTGGATAAGCAAAGCGCCTTTTTGCCGGACATGGGATTCCAACACCTGGAGGAAGGCGGTTCCCAGTCCTTGGTTCTGATAAGCGGCGGCCACCACGATCTCAACCAGGTTATAAGCGAAGCCGTCGTCATACTGCTCAAAATATCCCATGGCAAAAGCCGCGAGCCGGTCCTTTGTTTCCAGGACAGCGCAACAGGAATCCTCCCGGCTAAACACCTGATGGACCCGCTTATAGGCGATATCCTGGGTCCAGCAGCCGCCCTCCTGTTGGTTGTAGTATTGGATATACAGGGAAACCGCCGCCGGAAGGTCCTTTTGAACCATGGGGCGAAAGGCCGCTCCCCGCTCAGAGAGTACGGCGGTCATAGAAGGAGCTCCATGCCGTATTTTTGGACGTGCAGGCCGCAGCGCTCATAAAAGCGGCGAGCGGGCTCATTCAGCGCCCATACGTTCAAGGTCATGTTGTAGCAACCAATGGACTTGGCATAGGCCAGCACATGATCATATAACTCTTTGCCGATATGGCGGCCTCTTTGGGCCTCGTCCACGCATAGGTCGTCGATATACAGCGTTTTAATATTGGTCATCAGACCGTCGTTCACAAATTGCTTGAGGAAACAGAAAGCGTAGCCCTGAACAACGTCGCTTTCGTCCGACCAGACGAAAATGACGGGGTCCTCGCTGCCGATCATTTGGGCCAGCTGAGTCTGATTGTATTTGGTGGCCGGGCCGTTGAACAGGTCGGGCCGGCCCTTGTGGTGGACCATATTGACTTGGACCAGCAGGTCCAGCAGCCGGGGGACGTCCCGCTGTTCCGCTTTGCGGATGGTATGCATAAAAGGGACCTCCTTTAGCCAAGCATCTGGAGAATTTTGATGGTCTCCAGGTGAGCCGCGGAAATCGCGGAGTATTTGGCAATCTCCGCCGTATCTGTGCTGATAGACTTTGCCGTATCGATCAGCTGGTCAAACTGCTGTTGAACATTGGCCAGCTGGGCGTTTTGTACGGCCGCCAGCAAAATTTGTTGGGACTGTTGAGCAATCACCTTGTCCAGCTTATTTTTAATCTGTTCCAGATCCAAGTGCAGCAGCGCGTTGGTTAAGGTTTCCTGAGACGTGGAAAGATAGTCGTAAAGATAATATACCCCGTACAGATTGCGGAATTGGGCCGGTATCAGATTCGGTTCATAAGCTTTCCGCAAGCTTACCATGACTTTCAGTCTTTGCGGATCCTCGTCCTGCACTCTTTTCCACAACGCCTGGTCCAACCGGCCGTCTTTGCGGATCATTGCACTCATGATGTCTATGAGACGGTCATAGTGCGAAATCCCACAATGCTCCATGACCATTTCTAATACCCTGCTGTGTTTCTTTTTCAGCAGCTCTAGGGCGCGGAGATCCTGCAAATGCGCTAAAATAACCTCTCGTTCTGCTTTGTTTTGCGCCGCTTTGGCCACGCCGGCAGACGTGGGCGCGGAAACGACAGCCGCTTCGGCGGCAATGGGGCAGCCGCAATGGGGGCAGCTGATTGCCCGGCTGGATACTTCCCGTCCGCAATCGGGGCACTGAATCAAAGCCATAGTTTACTCTCCTTTTTGTAGAATTTCACACGATTTTTTAATGCCTAGCAGCTTCCAGAACGACCCTTCCTTTTAGAACAGCGGGGACGGAGAAACCGCCCCCGCTGGATAGGGTTTGAGATCAGTTAGACGCGGTATCCGGATCGGCGTCATCACCCCACAGCATGTTTTTCCGCAGCTCCGCGCCGACGGTTTCCATCTGGTGATTTGCCAGCTGGCGGCGGGAGGCGTTAAAAAAGGTGCGGCCGTTTTTGTTCTCAGCGATCCAGTTGCCGGCGAATTTGCCATTCTGAATGTCAGTGAGGACAGCCTTCATATTCTTCTTGGTTTCCTCATAAGGCAGGATGCGGGGGCCGGAAACATACTCGCCGTATTCGGCAGTATCCGAGATGGAGTAGTTCATCATAGCGACGCCGCCCTTGTTAATCAGGTCGATGATGAGTTTCATTTCATGGATGCATTCAAAGTAGGCGTTTTCGGGCGCGTAGCCGGCGTCTACCAGGGTTTCGAAGCCCAACTTCATCAGCTCCACCACGCCGCCGCACAAAACAGCCTGCTCGCCAAAGAGGTCGGTCTCAGTTTCATCCTGGAAAGTGGTCTCCATCACGCCGCCCCGGGCGCCGCCGATGCCGGCGGCATAGGCCAGACCGATATCATACGCCTTGCCGGTAGCGTTCTGCTCCACGGCGATCAGGCAGGGGACGCCCTTGCCGGCTACATACTGGGAGCGGACAGTGTGGCCCGGACCTTTGGGGGCGATCATCAGAACGTCTACGTCGGCGGGGGGCTTGATCTGTCCAAAATGGATATTGAAGCCGTGGGCGAACATTAGGGCTTTACCAGCGGTCAGGTTGGGGGCGATATCTTTTGCGTACATGTCAGCCTGACGCTCATCGTTAATAAGGATCATAATGATATCGGCGGTCTTGGCGGCCTCGGCGGCTGTCATAACGGTGAAGCCGTCTTTTTCGGCCACCGGCCAGCTCTTGCCGCCTTTATACAGGCCGATGATCACGTCGCATCCGCTGTCCCGCAGGTTCATAGCATGAGCATGGCCCTGGGAACCATAGCCGATGATGGCGATTTTCTTTCCGTTGAGTTTGTTCAGGTCGCAGTCCTTTTCATAGTACATTTTTGCCATAGTTAAATTCTCCTTTTTCTTTTGTATCATCGTTAATGGTTGATTTGCCGCGCTCCAGGGCAATGACGCCAGTGCGAACCAGCTCCAGTATCCCATGGATAGCCAGCATATTTTCCATGGCGTTGATTTTTCCTTCATCTCCAATAACCGCCAGGGTCAAAGTGTCCACCGAAACGTCAATAATAGAGGTGCGAAACACGTTGGCAATCTGGAGGATTTCGCTTCGGGCATTGGGGTCGGCGGTGCGGACCTTGATGAGCACCAGTTCCCGCCGAATGGAACGGGCGGGAGAGAGCCGTTTGATAGAGTGAACCGGAAAGAGTTTGCGCAGCTGGTTTACCAGCAGGGTAATGTGATCTTCGTCGGCATATACCTCAATGGTAATCCGGGAGATCTTGGGGTCCTCGGTAGCGCCTACCGCCAGAGACTCGATGTTATAGCCCTTTCGGGAAAACAGGCGGGATACCTGAGAGAGCACACCCGACTCATTGTCTACCAATACGGCCAGGGTTTGCCGTTCTATCTGGTTGTTCACAGGATATCCCTCCTTAATCTACAATAAAGTTTGTGATATGGTTGCCGCCGCCCACCATAGGCCGCACCATTTCATCAGTGTCGATGGCACAGTCAATGACGTAGCCGCATTTGCGATTTAGAGCTTCCTTGAGGGCGGCTTCCAGCTCAACGGCGTTTGTAACTTTGCGTCCTTTGAGGCCGTAAGCCTCGGCAAGTTTGACAAAGTCCGGGCTCCGATCTAGAGTGGTTTGGGAATACCGCTTACCATAAATCAGAGTTTGCCATTGGCGGACCATGCCCAAAGTGGCGTTATTGAACACAATGGTAATAATGGGCAAGTTATAATACTGTTCAGTGGCTAGTTCATGACAGTTCATGCGGAAGCAACCGTCGCCAGTGATATGAAGGACCGGACTTTCCGGATTGCCCACCTGTGCGCCGATGGCCGCGCCCAAACCAAAGCCCATGGTACCAAAGCCTCCTGAGGTAATCAGCTGGCCAGGGAAATCAAAGTGGAAGTGTTGAACTGCCCACATTTGGTGCTGGCCCACATCGGTAGCCACAATGGTGTTCATAGGAGCCAGCCGGGCGATAGCGTCTGAAATCTGCTTGGGAGTTAAGGTTTCACCGGCTAGCGTATATTCAGTCTCCGTTTTAAAAGAAAACACATATTCCTTCCAGGCAGTGTGGTCGGCCTGTTCCACTCGTTGGAGCAACATTTGCAGCACCTGCTTGGCGTCCCCCACAATGTGGTGGTCGGTGCGGACGTTTTTGTTAATTTCCGAGCGGTCGATATCGATCTGAACAATTTTTGCTTGCCGGGCAAAAGAGTTGGGGTCCAAAGCTACCCGGTCAGAAAAGCGGCAGCCAACTGCCACTAGCAAATCGCAGCCATCTACCGCCATGTTAGAGGCTTGGGAGCCATGCATGCCGATCATGCCAGTCGTTAAGGGATTGCGCCCTCGGAATCCCCCGGCCCCCATGACGGTAATCGCCACTGGCGCGTCCATCCGTTGGGCCAGCTGCAAAAATTCCTGGTGAGCGCGGCTGCGTACTACGCCTCCGCCGCAAAGCAGCAAAGGTTTTTTAGACTGAGCGATCATGGCGGCTAGTTTATCGATATCTTCCAAGTCAGGTTCGGGCGCTTTAAAGTCTTGGGAAGCCCGCTTGATAAGATTGGCCAGACGACCGTGGAAGGCATGTTGCTCCCGAGGAAGGTATTGATAATCGGCGGTTTCTGCGGTGACATTTTTTACAATATCGATGAGCACCGGTCCTGGCCGGCCGGACCGGGCGATGGCGAAAGCTTCTCGGACGATATCGGCCAGTTGAGTGACGTCTCGCACCAGATAGTTGCATTTGGTGATAGGCATGGTGATGCCGGTGATATCTACCTCTTGGAAGGTATCCTTACCCATTAGATTTTCCGCCACATTTACCGTAATGAATACCACTGGGGAGGAATCATAGGAGGCGGTGGCGATGCCGGTAACAAGATTCGTACAGCCCGGACCGGAAGTGGCGAAGCATACCCCCACTTTTCCAGTGGATCGAGCGTAGCCATCGGCGGCGTGAGAGGCCCCTTGTTCGTGGGCGGTGAGAATATGATGGATTTTATCGGCGTGGCCATACAGCGCGTCGTACACGTTGAGTATCGTACCGCCAGGATAGCCGAAAATGGTGTCTACATCCTGTTCCAACAGACATTGGATCAGAATTTCCGCACCTGTCATTTGCATAGTAGGGTTTCCTCCTTTCCAGGAAACGGAAATTAAAACCGATTCTCGATCTCCTGGATGATTTTATCAGTCATTTGGCTGCCGGTAAGGGTGTTCTGACCGGGACCGGCCAGGTCAGCAGTACGCCAGCCGGCCGCCAAAACAGCGTCTACCGCTTCCTCAATCAAATGGGATTCCCGTTCCAGATCAAAGGAATAGCGCAGCATCATGGCCGCCGAAAGAATGGTGGCAATGGGATTGGCTTTTCCGGTGCCGGCGATATCGGGCGCCGAGCCATGGATAGGCTCGTACATACCCCGCTTGGTTTCTCCCAGAGAGGCCGAGGGCAAAAGCCCAATGGAACCGGTGATTTGAGAAGCTTCGTCCGATAGGATATCTCCAAACATGTTGGTGGTGACCACCACGTCAAACTGGGCTGGGTCTCGAATTAGTTGCATGGCAGCGTTATCCACCAACATATCAGAGCAGTCCACATCGGGATAATCGACCGCCATCTCGTGGATCACCGACCGCCAAAGGCGAGAAGTTTCCAGGACGTTGGCTTTGTCAATGCTGGTGAGCTTTTTGCGGCGTTTTTTTGCCGTTTCAAAAGCCACCTTGGCGATTCGTTTGATTTCGTTGACGCTGTAACTTTCAGTGTCATAGGCCTCTGGGCCGTATTTACCCTCCCGGCGGCCTCGCTGGCCAAAGTAGATGCCGCCGGTTAGCTCCCGCACCATCATTAGATCAAACCCTTTTTCCGCAGTGTCTCGTTTCAAGGGACAGGCGTCTTTCAAGGCGGAATAGATTCGGGCGGGGCGCAGATTGGTGTAAAGACCTAGGACAGACCGGAGTTGTAGCAGCGCTTTTTCCGGTCGCTGATCGCCGGAAAGGCCGTCCCACTTGGGACCGCCCACCTCCCCTAGCAAAACGCTGTCCGAAGCCAGACATCCGTCAATCGTTTCTTGGGGTAGCGGCTTGCCGCACTGGTCAATGGCGCAGCCTCCTGCCAGATAGGATTGGAATCGGAAGGTATGGCCGCACAGACGGCCCACCGCCTCTAGCACTCGGACGGCGTTGTCCACGATTTCCGGGCCGATGCCGTCTCCTTTTACCAGAGCAATGTGATAATCCATAAGCTTATCCTCCTTAGCGTTCCTGCCGGGCCTTCAGGTAGGGCAGCAGGCCGCCATGGGCGATGATTTCATTGATGAATCCAGGGAAAGCAGTGGCCTGAAAGATTTTTCCCGTCGTATGATTGGTGATGACTCCGGTGGAAAAGTCCACTTGGACGGTATCGCCTTTTTGAATAGCAGCGACCGCTTCTGGACACTCCAGGATGGGGAAGCCAATGTTGATGGCGTTGCGGTAAAAAATGCGGGCAAAGCTGGCGGCGATAACGCAGGCTGCGCCGCTGGCCTGGATAGCGATGGGGGCGTGCTCCCGGGAGGAGCCGCAGCCAAAGTTCCAGCCTCCTACCATAATATCGCCCTTTTTCACCTGGGAAGCGTATTCGGCGTCGATGTCTTCCATGCAGTGAGTAGCCAGTTCGGCGGGAGAAGGGGCGTTTAAGTAGCGGGCGGGAATGATGACGTCAGTATCCACATTGTCGCCATATTTAAAAACCTTTCCTGTAACCATAATCAGTATACCTCCTTCAGATCATCGGGGGAAGCAATGCTTCCTGCCACGGCGGAAGCCGCCGCGATGGCGGGACTGGCCAAAACAACCTCGCTTTTGATGTGGCCCATACGGCCTACAAAATTGCGGTTGGTGGTAGAAATCGAACGTTCTCCTTCACACATAACCCCCATATGCCCACCCAGACAGGGTCCGCAGGTGGGGGTAGAGAAGGCGCAGCCTGCTTCAAGAAAGATTTCGGTCAGTCCCTCTCGAACGCACTGGAGATAGACCTCCTGGGTGGCGGGAATGACGATGCAGCGCACTCCGTTATGGACCTTGCGACCCTTGAAAATTGCGGCTGCGGCCCGCATGTCAGAAATGCGGCCGTTGGTACAAGAGCCAATCACTGCTTGCTGGATGGGTAGACCCTTGACATTTGAAACCGTTTTGGTATTGGAGGGCAGATGGGGCAGGGAGACCGTAGGTTCCAGGGAGGAAAGGTCAATGGTCACTTCTCGGATATATTCAGCGTCGGGGTCGGCTTCATAAACTGCGCAGGGGCGGAAGAATCGGTCTTTTACATAGGTCATAGTCTGATCGTCCACTGGGAAGATGCCGTTTTTCGCTCCAGCCTCAATGGCCATATTGGCAATGGTGAACCGGTCGTCCATGGATAGCGCGGCTACGCCGGGACCAGTGAACTCCAGCGATTGATAGAGAGCGCCGTCTACTCCGATTTTTCCAATTAGATGGAGGATTACGTCTTTGCCGCTGACATAGGGCCGCAGCTTGCCTGTGAGAATGACCTTGATGGCGGCGGGGACCTTGAACCAGTTTTCCCCGATGGCCATGCCAGCGGCCATATCGGTAGAACCGACGCCAGTGGAAAAAGCACCCAAAGCGCCGTAGGTACAGGTATGGGAATCGGCGCCGATGACGCAGTCGCCGGGACCTACCAATCCTTTTTCCGGAAGAAGAGCGTGCTCGATGCCGGCGGCGCCTACATCATACAGATGGGTGATGCCGAATCGCTGGGCGAAGGACCGGGCGGTGGCGCACAGCTGGGCTGACTTGATATCTTTGCAGGGAGTATAGTGGTCTAAAACGATGGCGATTTTTTCTGGGTCAAACACCCGGGTCAGGCCAGCCTGGTCAAAGGCGGCTACCGCTACTGGGGTGGTGATGTCGTTGCCCAGCACCAGATCCAGTTTGGCCTCGATCAGATCCCCTGCTTTCACTGAGGGAAGGCCGGCGTGGCGGGCCAGAATTTTTTGAGTCATGGTCATTCCCATAGCTTATACCTCTTTCTTTTGGTTTTGCTCCGCAGTGGCGCAAAGCTGGTTGATGGCGTCCAGATAAGCTAAGATACTGGCTTCTAAAATATCAGTGGAAAGCCCTTTGCCGGTGAAGTACCGGTTGTCCGCCGAAAGCTTGACGATGACGTCTCCCAAAGTATCCTTGCCCTGGGAAATAGAATGAATGGTGAAGTGCTCAAAGGCGTGAGTAGAAGGCTTTACAATTTGATCGATGGCCTGAAAAGCCGCGTCGATAGGACCATCCCCCAGACAGACCGCCTCCAGCTTTTTCCCATCTTTTTTCAAGGAGATGGTACAAGTGGCGGTGGTGAAATTACTGGTGTGTACCGCAAACCAATCTAGAGAGAAACCGTCCTCGTTGATCTCTTGCCGGACGGTACGGTGGGTAACCAGAGCTTCGAGATCATCGTCATTAACTGTTTTTTTCTTGTCACAGAGCGTCTTGAACTCTTCAAAGCAGGCGGCTGACTCTTCCGGAGAGAGGATATAACCCAGCTGATTCAGACGGTCCTCAAAAGCGTGTTTGCCAGAGTGCTTGCCTAACACAATGTTGTTGACTTGAATACCTACTGATTCTGGGGTGAGAATTTCATAGGTCAGCCGGTTGTTAAGCACGCCATGCTGGTGGATGCCAGATTCATGCAAAAAGGCGTTGCGGCCCACAATGGGCTTGTTCAGCGGGGCGGTCTGACCGATGATGGAATAAACCGTCTTGCTGGCCCGAGAAATTTGAGTAGTATCCAGCCGGGGGGGATGGGGGAAGAAAGCTGACCGAGTGCGCATAGCCATCACTACTTCTTCTAAAGCGGTATTGCCCGCCCGCTCGCCCAGGCCGTTTACTGTACACTCAATCTGCCGGGCGCCGCCCATGACGCCAGCCAGCGAGTTGGCCACCGCCATACCTAAATCGTTGTGGCAGTGGACGGAAAACTCCACCCTGTCAGAATCGGGTACATGGGAGATCATATATTCAATCAAGGTCCGCATTTCTTCTGGAGTGGTGTAGCCTACCGTATCCGGAAGATTGATGACTGTGGCTCCCGCCCGGATGGCAGCCTCGGTCACTTTTGCCAAAAAGTCAAAATCACTACGGGTAGCGTCCTCGGCGGAAAACTCAATATTGGAACAATATTTTTTCGCGTAAGCCACCATTTCCGCAGCCCGTTCCAACACCTGATCGGGAGTCATTTTTAGCTTATATTCCATATGGAGGGGAGATGTGGCGAGAAACAGATGAATACGAGGGTCGGCGGCGCATTTTACCGCTTCCCAGGCGGCGTCGATATCGCCGGGAGTGGCCCGGGCTAGAGAAGCCACTGTGCAATCTTTAACGGTTTGCGCTACTGTTTGCACGGATTGAAAGT
>CATJIY010000122.1 GCA_949740695.1 uncultured Eubacteriales bacterium | reverse complement strand
GCTTTTCCTCAGTGATGGCAAAGGTGCGCACCGGCTGGCGCCCTGGGGGCAGCTGGTCCAAAATAGACAAGTCCAGATCGCCGTATAAAATCAAAGTGAGCGTTCGGGGAATGGGCGTAGCCGACATGGCCAGCAGGTGGCCGCCGCTTTTCTCCCCCAAAGCGGCCCGTTGGGCCACGCCGAACCGGTGCTGCTCGTCGACGACAACCAGTCGGGCTTGGGAAAGTTCCACGCCTGACTGGATCAAAGCATGGGTGCCGCAGAGCACCAGGGGCTGGCCGCTGGCGGCCAAATTGGCGACCCTTCGTTTTTCACCGGCGGGCAGACCGCTGACCAGCAGCTCTGCAGAAATGGAAAAAGGCTGAAGCAGCTTTGTCAGGGTAGCTTGATGCTGACGGGCCAACAGCTCGGTAGGGGCCATGATAACCGCCTGCCAGCCGTTTTTTACAGCCAGCCAGGCGCAGGCGGCGGCTACCAGGGTTTTGCCCGATCCCACATCTCCTTGCAGCAGGCGGTTCATCCGCCGGCCGGAGGTCATATCAGCAAAGGCCTGATCTATTGCCCGCCGTTGGGCTTGCGTGGGGGGAAAAGGCAGCTGGCAGAAAAAGTCCTCTGGGTCCCAATAAATCAGCTTTGGCCCGGAAAGCGTTTGGCTTTTTTGCCCCAGCTGCCGGGTGGCGCAGGAAAAAAGAAAAAACTCTTCAAAGACCAGCCGGCGGCGGGCTTGTTGGATTTGCTGGGGTTCTTGTGGAAAGTGAATCCATTCCAAGGCTTGTCCCGGGGGACAAAGCTGCCGTTGGGCAGCGATTTGGGGCGGAAGATCGTCGGGAATCGCATCCCAGCACAGGTCCAGGGCGGCGCGGACCCATAAACGCATTTGGCGCTGGTTCAGCCCCTGACATACTCGATAGAGCGGCAGAAGGCGGCCAGCTGTCCGGGGGGCGTCCGCCGGTTCGACAGAAGGGTTAACCATTTGCCAGCGGGAGCCGTATCGCTCGGGTTTACCAAAAAAAATATATTCCCGCCCCTGCTCCAGCTTGAGATAGGGCTGATTAAAAAAGGTCAGAAACAGCGTTCCGGAACTGTCCACCGCCTGGCACCGGGCCATTATCCGTCCACCGGGCAGGCGGGCGACCGAAAGCTGCTGAGAGACTATCCCGCAGACGCACACCGAAACCCCTTCTTCCAGCTGGCATACCGGAAGAAGGGAGCGCCGGTCCTCGTAGTCCCGCGGATAATGACGCAATAAATCTTCCAGGCTGAAAATCCCCAGTCCAGCAAGCAGCGCCTGGCGTTTTGGACCTATGCCCGGCAGATGGGAAAGGGAAGTGGTCATACCCGGGGGCGGTAAAGAGAGATGACCAGACCCAGGATAGAACATTCTCCGCCGTCGATGGGGTCAAAAGCCGGGTTTTCGGGCATAAGCCATATGCCTTCTTTGGTAATGCGAAGGCGCTTGACGGTGGCTTCCTCCCCTAACAGAGCCACTACGATCTGCCCGGACAAGGCAGTGCTTTGCCGGCGTACCAGGGCCACGTCGCCATCTAAAATCCCTGCTCCAGTCATGCTTTCTCCGCGAATTTGCAGAGCAAACATCTCTCCCTGTTCCGGACCGTCATAGGGCACATAGCCTAAAGTGTCCTCCTGGGCTAAAATGGGCAAACCGGCGGTAACTGTCCCTAAAATGGGCACGCTGCGGAAAGCGGAAGGGTTGCCCTTTATCGAGATCGCCCGGGTCTTGCGGGTATCCCGTTCCAGATAGCCGTTTTCTTGCAAAATTTTTAGATGGCTGTGCACGGTGGAGGGAGAACGCAAGCCCACTGCTTCGCAGATTTCCCGAACAGTGGGAGGATAACCGTTTTCTCGTGTGGAGGCGGTAACATAATCCAGGATACGCTGGCGCATAGGGCTGAGTTTATTCATAAAAACACCTCTCGGCAGAGGGGGGAAGGCCGACCCTCTATACTGTTTTTCATCAGTATATCACAAAAAAGATAGAAAAGCAAACGTTTGTTTGAAAGACGCTTCTTGTCTTTTGGATGGATTTGGAATATTAGAATGATGCCGTCATAACGGGAGTCCGTTATAATAATGGATGGAATTTTTGCAATTTGTTTTGATCAATCTGGTGGGATTTTATAGAAAGAAAAATTCTGTGGTAAATTGCTTGCTGGGCAGAGAATTTCCCCTTTGCAACACAAAAGAACCCATTGGAAAAGGCAAAATGGGTCAATTGGACAAAAAACAGGAGAAAATTTGAAAATAGGGGTTGACTTTTGGAAAGAGGCTTGGTATGATGATAAAGCGCCATGAAGGGCGTAGTCTGTCTGCATGTAGATGCAGACCGCGATGATGCCGGAGATTGCTGCTGGTTTTGCAGGTAACTTCGGCGGAGTAAGTCCGACAATCGGGCGGCTGAGAAAGCAACGCTTTTTGCATTAATGACTTCTGTAGAAAAACAGAACTCGTTAAGGCATAAAAGGGAGCCAAACGCAACAGCGTCCCCCTGAAAAGCCGAGGAACTGCCGGCGACAGCCGGAAAGCCCGGTGGGACCAACTTTGCTTTTTGACGCCGGACTCTGTGTTGAGCATGCCGGTTTTTTTATGGCAAAAATGCGATACACGCGAGGGCGTGGCAGCTTTCGGCCGTACAATGTCGCTTTTCCCGAATCAAAAACAACATTGTATGAAAAGGAGCAAAATCATTATGGCAGACATGCAGAATATGCGTATCCGGCTGAAAGCTTATGACCACAGCGTCATCGACCAGGCCGCCGGAAAAATCGTGGAAACCGCCAAGCGCACTGGCGCTCAGGTTTCCGGCCCCATCCCTCTGCCCACCGATAAAAAGGTGGTCACCATCCTGCGTTCTCCTCATGTCAATAAAGACAGCCGGGAGCAGTTTGAGCGCCGCACGCATAAGCGGCTGATTGATATCAAGAATCCTGCCCAGAAGACGGTGGAGGCTTTAATGAACCTGGATCTGCCCGCCGGCGTGGAGATTGAGATCAAACTGTAAAAGCAGGTAAATATCTTATTTTTTAGTCAGCACCCTTGTCCGAGTACATTTTAAAAATGCCATCAAGGACAGGTTATGTTGAGAAGCGAAGGCGGGGTGCCGTTACTGCCCCGTACTACTGACCAACCACTAACTGCAAGGAGGAAATAACGTGCAGAAAGCAATTATCGGCAAAAAGGTCGGCATGACACAGATCTTTGACGAGAAGGGTAATGTGATCCCTGTTACCGTCATTGAGGCCGGACCCTGCACCGTAGTGCAGAAGAAAACAGCGGAGACCGACGGCTATGCCTCTGTTCAGCTGGGCTTTGAAGATCTGGCCGAAAAGAAACTTACCAAACCCCAGAAGGGCCATTTTGAAAAGGCCGGCGTTTCCGCCAAGAAGTATCTGAAGGAATTCCGTCTGGAAAAAAGCAATGAAATGAACGTGGGAGACGTGGTTAAGGCCGACGTGTTCGCGCCCGGCGACAAGGTAGACGTCATCGGCACCAGCAAAGGTAAGGGCTATGCCGGCGTGGTTAAGCGTTGGAACGCCCATGTTCAGTGCCACAGCCATGGCGTTGGCCCGGTCCATCGTTCGGTGGGTTCCATGGGCGCCAACACCGATCCTTCCCGGGTTATGCCCGGCAAGAAAATGGCTGGCCATCTGGGCGCCGAGCAGGTCACTGTTCAGAACCTGGAAGTGGTTAAGGTGGACGCCGAGGCTAATATGATCGCTATTCGGGGCGCGGTTCCCGGCCCCAAGGGTTCTTTGGTTTTCCTCAAGAATACCGTGAAGAACATCAAGGTCAAGCAGGCTGGCGCCGACGTCAGCAAGAACCCGCAGAAGGCTTCCGGCAGAAATCCGCAGAAGGCTTCTGCAAGAGGCTAATGGGGAGGAGGAAACACAATGCCTAAGACGAACGTTTTGGATATGACCGGCAAAGTGGTAGGCGAAATCGAGCTGAATGACAGCGTATTCGGTATCGAACCTAACGCCGCCGTTATGCACGCCGACGTGAAAAATTACCTGGCCAATCAGCGCCAGGGCACCCAAAGCACCCTGACTCGCGCCGAGGTTTCCGGCGGCGGCAGAAAGCCCTACCGGCAGAAAGGTTCTGGCCGCGCCCGCCAGGGCAGCACCCGCGCTCCCCAGTGGACTCATGGCGGTATCGCTCTCGGACCGAAGCCTCGGGATTATAGCTATACCATTCCCAAGAAGGTTAAGCGGCTGGCTATTCGCAGCGCTTTGAGCGCGAAAGTCGCCGCCGGCGCGCTGGTGGTGGTAGACGACATCCGGCTGGAGGAAGTCAAGACTCGGAGCATGGTTCAGTTTTTGAAGGCGGTGGACGCCCAGGGCAAGGCTCTGGTTATCACGCCTGAAGTGAACCGGAACGTAGTGCTGTCTGCCCGGAACATTCCCGGGGTTAAAACCACTTTTTCTTCCATCATCTGCGTTTACGATATCCTGAAGGCCGACAAGCTGGTGGTGGGCAAAGCCGCCGTTGAGAAGATCCAGGAGGTATACGCCAAATGAAAACCGCTTATGATATCATCATTCGCCCGGTGATTACCGAAAAATCCATGGAAGCCGTAGGGGACAAGAAATATGTCTTTGAGGTGGCCAAGGACGCCAACAAGGTGGAAATCCGTAAAGCCATTGAGCAGATCTTTGGCGTAAAGGTCGCCAGTGTGAACACCATCAACGTTCCTGGAAAGACCACCCGCGGCCGCACCGGCAAGCCGGGCCGCACCGCCGGTTGGAAGAAAGCGGTCGTTCGCCTGACCGAGACTTCTAAGACCATCGAGATTTTTGAGGGCATGGTCTAAGCGCAGGCGATTCCGGCGGATTGCCGAAAGACCGCGCAGCGCTTCGCGCTGCCGCAAGTATGCCGCCCTTTTGGCGGCGCAAAACGAAACAAATAAGGAGTGAACATCATGGCGATTAAAACCTTTAAGCCCACGACGCCCTCTCGCCGCAATATGACGGTGACTGACTATCGCGGGCTGAGCAAGGTCAAGCCTGAAAAGAGCCTGCTGGAGCCGCTGAAGAAAACGGCCGGCCGCAACAGCTATGGCCGTATCACCGTCCGTCATCATGGCGGCGGCAACAAACAAAAATACCGAGTGATCGACTTTAAACGGGACAAGGTAGGAATGGCCGGCGAGGTCAAGACCTTGGAGTACGATCCCAACCGCACTGCGTTTATCGCTCTGGTGCAGTATGAGGATGGCGAAAAGCGTTACATTTTGGCTCCGCATGGGCTGAAGGTGGGCGATCAGATTGTGTCCGGCGAGGGCGCCGACATCAAGCCCGGCAACTGCCTGCCCATCGCCAATATTCCTCTGGGTACCATGATTCACAATATTGAGTTGATTCCCGGCCGGGGCGGACAGCTGGTGCGCAGCGCCGGCGGTGCTGCCCAGCTGATGGCGAAGGAGGGGACTTCCGCTCAGGTGCGTTTGCCTTCCGGCGAGGTGCGCTATATCAAAATGAATTGCCGCGCTACCATTGGTCAGGTGGGCAACATCGACCAGGAGAACCAGAATCGCGGCAAGGCCGGTAAGACCCGTCATTTGGGTATCCGTCCTACCGTTCGCGGCTCGGTCATGAACCCCTGCGATCACCCCCATGGCGGCGGCGAGGGCAAATCGCCCATTGGCCGCAGCGGCCCGGTAACTCCTTGGGGCAAGCCTGCGCTGGGATATAAGACCCGGAAGAAGAATCACCGCACTGACAAGCAGATTGTCAAACGCCGTAACGGCAAGTAATGGAAAGGAGCACAACGTATGGGCAGAAGTGTTAAAAAAGGTCCTTTTGTGGCTCCCGAGCTGCTGAAAAGGGTTATCCAGCTGAATGAAGCTGGCGAGAAAAAGGTCCTCAAGACCTGGTCCCGCGCCTCCACCATTTTTCCGGAGTTCGTGGGCCATACCATCGCCGTCCATGACGGCAAAAAGCATATTCCGGTATATGTTACTGAGGATATGGTCGGACACAAGCTGGGTGAGTTTGCCCCCACGCGGACCTTTCGCGGCCACGCGGGCAGCAAAACCGGCAAGTAAGAGGGGGAGGAACGAAACATGGAAGCAAAAGCATCTGTCAAGTTTGTTCGGATGTCTCCCCGAAAGGTTCAGATTGTCTGTGATCTGATCCGCGGAAAGGACGTGTCCGCTGCTGCCGCCATCCTGATGAACACCCGTAAGGCTGCCTGCGAGCCGCTCATGAAGCTGCTGAAGAGCTGCGCCGCCAACGCGGAAAATAATTTTGAAATGGACCCCGAAAAGCTGTATGTCGCCAAGATTTACTGCTGCCCAGGCCCCATCCTGAAACGGATGATGCCCCGGGCGCGCGGCGGCGCTGCCGGGATTCAGAAGAGAACCTGCCACATCAACATGGTTCTCGCCGAGAAAGAATAAGTCAGGAGGGAAACTATGGGCCAGAAAGTCAATCCCCACGGTTTGCGTGTGGGTGTTATCAATGGATGGGACTCCCGTTGGTTTGCCAAGGACGAACTCGTCGGCGACCTGCTGGTGGAGGACCACAAGATTCGCGAATATCTCAAGACCAATCTGTATCAAGCCGGTATCCCCAAGATCGAGATCGAGCGGGATAGCGCCAAGGTTCGGATCTTCATTCACTGCGCCAAGCCCGGTATGATCGTGGGCAAGGGCGGCGCTGAAATCGAGAAGCTCCAGGCCACCCTCGCCAAAATGATCGGCAAGCCGGTGGCGATCTCTATCGTGGAGGTGCGCTCTCCCGATTTAAACGCTCAGCTGATCGCGGAGAATATCGCCGCTCAGTTGGAAAAGCGCATTTCTTACCGCCGGGCCATGAAGATGGCAATGCAGCGGGCTATGAAGTTGGGCGCTAAGGGTATCAAGACCAAGGTTTCCGGCCGCTTGGGCGGCGCGGAGATTTCTCGCGACGAGCATTATCATGAGGGTACGATTCCCCTGCAAACCCTCCGTGCGGATATCGATTACGGTTTTGCGGAAGCAAAGACTACCTATGGCCGCATCGGCGTTAAGGTTTGGTTGTACAAGGGTGAAGTGCTTACTGGCGGCCCACGTTCCACTCCTGTGGAAGCCCCTCGCCGGGATCGCCGCGACCGCCGGGATGGCGACCGCAGAAATGATCGTCGTGACCGTAGGGACGGCGACCGCGGACCTCGCCGCAATAGCGGCGGAAACAGCCGGTTTGGCGAACGGAAGCAGTTTTCGGCTGGGCCGCGCGGTCCTCAGGGCCGCCCCTATCAGCGTCCCGCCGCTCCTGCGGCCGCCCCTGCTGAGGCTCCCAAGACGGAAGGAGGAGCAGACTAATGTTAATGCCTAAGAGAGTAAAATACCGCCGGGTACACCGGGGCCGCATGAAGGGAAAAGCTACTCGCGGCAACTTTGTCTCCAACGGTGAATACGGCCTGATGGCTACCGAGCCCGCTTGGATCACCAGCAACCAAATTGAGGCCGCTCGTGTGGCTATGACTCGTTACACCAAGCGCGGCGGTCAGGTGTGGATCAAGATTTTCCCCGATAAGCCGGTTACCGAAAAACCTGCTGAAACCCGTATGGGTTCCGGTAAAGGTTCTCCCGAGTACTGGGTGGCGGTAGTTAAGCCCGGCCGGGTGATGTTTGAGATTGCCGGCGTCCCCGAGGAGACTGCCCGGGAAGCGCTGCGTCTGGCCAGCTATAAGCTGCCTGTAAAGTGCAAGTTCGTCACCCGGGAGGAAACAGCGAAAGAGAAGGGCGGTGAAGCGCAATGAAGATCAAAGAAATTCGCGAGATGTCTGCCGATCAGCTGAGCGAAAAGCTGATGGAGCTGAAAAAAGACCTGTTCAATCTGCGTCTTCAGCACGCCACCAACCAGCTGGAAAACCCCGGCAAGATTGCCGACGTCAAGCATGATATCGCAAAGGTTAAGACTGTGCAGCGCGAGCGCCAGCTCGCCGCCAAGTAAGCGGTAAGGAGGAAGAACAATGAGTGAAAGAGCTTTCCGCAAGACGAAGGTAGGCATGGTCGTTTCTGATAAAATGGATAAAACCATCGTTGTTGCGATCGAGGACAGAGTTCAGCATCCGTTGTATAAGAAAATCTTGAAAAGAACCTATAAGCTGAAAGCCCACGATGAAAACAATCAGTGCGGCGTGGGCGATAAAGTTCGTGTGATGGAAACCCGGCCCCTTTCTAAGGACAAGAGATGGCGCTTGGTGGAAATCGTAGAAAAAGCGAAATAAGGAGGGACCGTCATGGTACAAGCTGAAACTTACCTGCGCGTGGCTGACAACACCGGCGCAAAGGAACTCAAATGCATCCGTGTCCTGGGCGGTTCCACGCGCAGATACGGCAATATTGGCGACGTGGTAGTAGCTTCCGTTCGGAAAGCTGCTCCCGGTGGTCAGGTGAAGAAGGGCGACGTGGTCAAGGCTGTTATCGTCCGCAGCCGCAAGGGCTTGCGCCGCAACGACGGCAGCTATGTCCGTTTTGACGAAAATGCCGCCGTTATCATCAAGGAAGACAAGACCCCCCAGGGCACCCGTATCTTTGGACCGGTTGCCCGCGAGCTTCGTGAGAGAGATTACACCAAGATCCTCTCCCTGGCTCCCGAAGTACTGTAAGGAGGACGCTGACAATGAACACAATGCACGTCAAAAGCGGCGACACTGTAGTGGTACTTTCCGGCAAGGATAAGGGGAAACAGGGCAAGGTCATTTCCGCCTCTCCCAAGAAGGGCACTGTTTTGGTAGAGGGCGTGGCTGTCACACCCCATCATCAGAAGCCCCGCAAGCAGGGTGAAACCGGCGGTATCGTCAACCGGGAAACCCCCATCCGCGCCTGCAAAGTCATGCGCGTCTGCCCCAAATGCGGCAAACCCACCAGACCCGCCCACAAGGTTGCTGACGGTAAGAAAACCACTGTCTGCAAAAAGTGCGGCGCAGAAATCTAAGGACGAGGAGGAGTAAAACATGGCAAAAGAGAAACAGGCCGCAGCCGCCGGGAAGCCGGAAGGCTATACCCCCCGTCTGAAGGTAAAGTATACCAACGAGATTGCTCCCGCTCTTATGAAAAAATTTGAGTATAAGAGCCCCATGCAGATCCCCAAAGTGGAAAAGATCACCGTCAACGTGGGCGCTGGCGAGGCTCGGGATAATGCCAAAGTCCTGGACAGCGTAGTGGCCGATTTAATGCGGATTACTGGGCAGAAGCCCATTGTCACCAAGGCCAAGAAGAGTGTGGCTAACTTCAAGCTTCGTGAAGGTATGAACATTGGCGCTAAAGTCACTCTTCGAGGCGACCGGATGTGGGAGTTTATGGACCGGCTGTTCAGCATTGCGCTGCCCCGGGTTCGCGACTTCCGCGGCATCAATCCCAATGGTTTTGACGGCCGGGGCAACTATGCCATGGGCGTGAAAGAGCAGTTGATCTTCCCCGAGATCGAATACGATAAAATCGATAAGATTCGCGGTATGGACATCGTGTTTACGACCACGGCCACTACCGACGAGGAAGCGCGGGAAATGCTCACCTTGCTGGGCGCCCCGTTTGCAAGATAAGGGGGAGGAACAACAATGGCTAAAAAATCAATGATCCTGAAGCAACAGCGCGGCAGCAAGTATTCTACTCGGAAGTACAACCGTTGTAAGATCTGCGGCCGTCCCCACGCTTATCTGCGGGACTTTGGCGTTTGCCGTATCTGCTTCCGTGAGTTGGCTTACAAAGGGGAAATCCCTGGCGTCCGCAAGGCATCTTGGTAAATTTGCCCTCTGGCTATTCGCCATTGTCGCGCGATACCAAAGTGCTGCCGACAGCGCGGCGAATATGTCAAGCCTTTTAAGAAGCCAATCAAATTGTATTCCTGCGTGCGAGACACGTTTTTTAGAATAGTGGAGAGGGCCGCGGCGCAATAAAAACCCCGGCAACCGGCCAATCGGCTTTTCGGCCGACGGGCCGGCTCCCGCCGTTGAAAGGCCGCAAAAACCGCCGCTCTCTAACTTCGACAAGGAGGAACAAACAATATGCACATCACAGACCCTATCGCGGATATGCTTACCCGTATCCGCAACGCCGGTTCTGCCCGCCACGCTACGGTGGAGGTTCCGGCTTCCAGCATGAAGAAAGCCATTGCTCAGATCTTGCTGGAGGAAGGTTATATTAAAGCTTTTGAGGTGATTGAGGACGGGAACCAGGGTGTCATTAAGATCACACTGAAGTATAACGCCAACAAGGAGAAGGCCATTATCGGCTTGCGCCGGGTGAGCAAGCCCGGTTTGCGGGTCTATGCCGGCGCTAACGAGCTGCCCCGGGTGCTGAAAGGCTTAGGTGTGGCGATTGTTTCTACCAGCAAGGGCGTTATGACCGATAAAAAGGCCCGGGAGCTGCATGTGGGCGGCGAAGTCCTGGCTTTCATTTGGTAAGGAGGTAAAACCCAATGTCTCGTATTGGTAGAATGCCCATTACCGTCCCCGCCGGCGTGGAAGTCAAATTTGACGCCAACAAGGTGACCGTAAAAGGGCCAAAAGGGGAGGCAACCCAGCAGTTGCACCCCGATATGATTTTTGAGATGGATGGGAACGTCATCCATGTGAAACGTCCCAGCGAGGACAAACTGCACAAATCTCTCCATGGTTTGACCCGCACGCTGCTGAACAATATGATCGTAGGCGTAACGCAGGGTTATCAGAAGGAGCTGGAGGTCAACGGCGTTGGCTATCGTGTAGCGAAAGACGGCAAAAACTTGGTGATGAACATTGGTTATTCTCATCAGGTGATTATGCCGGAAAAAGAGGGCATTACCATTGAGGTTCCCTCTCCCAACAAGATTGTGGTTCAAGGCATTGACAAGCAGACCGTTGGTCAATTTGCCGCCGAGATTCGCGAAAAACGTCCCCCCGAGCCTTATAAGGGCAAGGGTATCCGTTATGCTGGTGAAGTCGTCCGCCGTAAGGAAGGCAAGACCGGCAGCAAGAAGAAATAAGGAGGTGCGCATTTATGGTTAAAAAATTTGATTCCAACGCTCAGCGTCTGAAACGGCATAAGAGAGTGCGCGCCCAGATTTCTGGCACGCCCCAACGCCCCCGGTTGGATGTGTTCCGCAGCGCAAAGCATATCTATGCGCAGGTGATTGACGACGTAAACGGGGTCACTTTGGCCGCCGCCGCCAGCAATGAGAAGGACTTTTCCATCTATGGCGGAAACAAGGAAGCCGCTAAGAAGGTAGGCTTGATGATTGCTGAGAGAGCCAAAGCAAAGGGTATTGAGGAAGTGGTCTTTGACCGCGGCGGTTATGTGTATCATGGCCGCGTGCAGGCTTTGGCAGAAGCCGCCCGCGAAGGCGGACTGAAGTTTTAAGGGAGGACAATAGACTATGGCTAAATTGATCGACGCCAGCACCCTGGAACTGAGTGAAAAGGTTGTCGCTCTGAACCGTGTCAGTAAGACCGTCAAGGGCGGCCGCGTCATGAAGTTCTCCGCTCTGGTGGTGGTTGGCAATGGCAACGGTATCGTTGGGTTCGGCCTGGGCAAGTCCTCTGAAGTCCCCGACGCCATCCGCAAAGGCATCGAAGATGCCAAAAAGAATCTGGTGAAGATTTCTCTTTCCGGCACGACTATTCCTCACGAGGTGACCGGCAAGTTCGGTGCGGGACGGGTACTGCTTAAGCCTGCCGCTCCTGGTACTGGCGTGATTGCCGGCGGCAGCGTCCGCGCTGTGGTGGAGATGGCCGGTATCCGGGATATCCGGACGAAGTGCTTGCGTTCCAACAACCCCCAGAACGTGGTTTCGGCCACTATGGAGGGGTTGAAGTCCCTGCGCGACGCCCAGCAAGTCGCTGTGGTTCGCGGCAAGGACGTTAGCGAGCTGTAAGGAGGTCGCACCATGAAAACCTATAAAATCACTTTGGCGAAAAGCCTGAACGGCCGCTTTAAAAAGCATATCGCCACCGCGAATTCTCTGGGTCTGACTAAGATCGGGGACGTCACTGTCCAGCCGGACAATGAGATGACTCGGGGAAAAATCAATCAGATCAGCTATCTGATCCGGGTTGAAGAACAGAACTAAGGAGGTTGCCGGATATGAAACTGCATGAATTACAGCCTGTTCCCGGTAGCACTACCATTGGAAAGCGCAAGGGTCGCGGGATTGGCACCGGCAACGGCAAAACCGCCGGCCGCGGTCATAAGGGCCAGTGGGCCCGCAGCGGCGGCGGCGTTCGTCCCGGGTTTGAAGGCGGTCAGATGCCTTTGACCCGCCGTTTGCCTAAGCGCGGTTTCCACAACATTTTTGCCAAGAACTATGCCGAAATCAATGTGGCCCAGTTGAACAGTCTGGACAACGGGGCTGAGGTTTCTTTGGAAACGCTGGTCGCCGCAGGTCTGGTGGCCAAAAAATATGACGGCATCCGCATCTTGGGTAATGGCGAGCTATCCAAAAAATTGAATGTAAAAGCCGCTGGCATTTCCGCCTCAGCCAAGGAAAAGATCGAAGCAGCAGGAGGAAAGGCGGAGGTGATCTAAGGTGATAGAGACTGTCAAAAACGCGTGGAAGATCCCTGAACTGCGCAAAAAACTGACTTTTGTCCTGTTCGCCATTGTCATCTATCGTCTGGGCTACTCTATTTATGTTCCTTTTGTGGATACTGCTAGCCTGGCCAGCCAGTTTTCCGCCATGACTGGCGGCAACCTGCTGGGTTATTTTAACGTGCTGTCCGGCGGCGGCTTTGCTACCGCATCCATTTTCGCGCTGAGTATCTACCCTTATATTAACAGCTCCATCATTATTCAGTTGCTTCAGGTGGCGATTCCTGCGCTAGAACGGCTGGCAAAAGAAGGCGGCGAAGAGGGTAAGAAAAAGATTCAGCGCATCACCCGGTTTACTACTTTGGCAATTGCCATTGTTATGTCTTTGGGCTATTATATCAGTCTGAAGTCCATGGGTGTGCTTACCCGCAGCGATACCTGGAGCGCTATCGTAATTATCACCGCCATGGTGGCCGGATCCATGTTTATTGTGTGGTTAGGAGACCGAATCACCGAAAAGGGCGTGGGTAACGGTATTTCTGTAATTTTGTTGGTTGGTATTGTCTCTCAGGGATTTAAGGCATTGGTGTCTGTCATCAACATGCCTTGGTGGGCCATGATTGTCACAGTTCTGCTTTGTCTGGGCATTATTGCCTTTATCGTTTATATCACAGAAGCTGAGCGCCGCATTCCGGTGCAATATGCCAAGCGTGTGGTAGGGCGGAAACAGTACGGCGGCCAGTCCACCCACTTGCCCATGAAGGTGAATATGTCCGGCGTTATGCCTGTAATTTTTGCTTCTACTATCTGCGGTGTTCCTGCAACGATTGTGGGCTTTACCAATCCCGCTGAAGGAACCTTCTGGTGGAAGTTTGTCAATGAATGGTTTGCCCAAGGCTCGGCGGCTTTTATCATTGTTTACGTCTTGCTGATCTTTGCGTTTGCTTATTTTTACGCCACCATCCAGTTCAATCCCATTGAGGTGGCTAATAACATGAAGAAGAACGGAGGCTTTATTCCCGGGTTCCGGCCGGGTAAGCCCACTTCTGATTTTATTGCCAAAGTGCTGAGCAAGATTACCATGATGGGCGCGATCTTCCTTGCCATCATCGCTGGTTTACCCCAGCTTTTGTCTAACGTACCCAGCTTGGGCGGCCTATCCATTGGCGGTACCACGACTCTGATTATGGTCAGCGTCTCGTTGGAGACTGTCCGGGCCATTGAGGGTGAAATGATGATGCGCCACTACAAGGGCTTCTTGGAGTAAGAAAGGATACGGCCATTTTATGAAACTGATTTTACTGGGTGCCCCTGGTGCAGGAAAAGGCACGCAAGCAGCTTTCATCAAAGCCGCGCTGAAGGTTCCCGTGATTTCCACGGGAAACCTTTTGCGCGAGGCCATCGCTCAGGGAAACGCCTTGGGAATCCAAGCAAAGCAATATGTGGACAAAGGACAACTGGTACCTGATGATTTGATGATTGATCTAGTGCAGGAAAGACTGCAAAGCAACGACTGTGCGCAGGGCGCTGTTTTGGATGGATTTCCTCGAACAGTGGCCCAGGCGCAAGCGCTGGAGGATTTTTGCCATGTGGACGCAGCGCTGTCTATCGAAGTGTCTGATGAAACCATTGTTCGGCGCATGGCCGGACGGCGCACCTGTCCTCAGTGTCACGCCACTTACCATGTGGAAGACAATCCGCCCAAAGTGCCGGGAATATGCGACAAATGCGGAGAAAAACTGGGCGTCCGTCATGACGATGACCCGCAGGTGGTCCTCCAGCGGTTAAAGGTTTATCACCAGCAGACCGAACCGGTCAAGCAGTATTACGCTGATTTAGGGAAACTGCGTTCGGTGGAAGGGGTAGGGCCGGTGGAAGAAATTCGTCGCCGGATTTTTAAAGCCTTGGAGCTGCCGTTATGATTAAAATTAAATCCCCGCAAGAAATCCGGCGCATGCAGGAGGCCGGCGCCATCGCTGAACTAGCCCGACGGGCCTGCGGCGAGCTGATACAACCGGGGATCACTACAAAGGAGCTGGATCAAGCTGCTTATCGGGTGATTACTGGATTCGGTGCGAAGCCGTCGTTTTTGGGCTATGGTGGATTCCCTGGGTCAATCTGTTGTTCTGTGAATGATGAGGTGATTCACGGCATCCCTGGAAAACGAAAGATTAAAGAGGGCGATATTGTCAAAATCGACGTAGGCGCGGTTTACATGGGCTATCACGGCGATTGCGCGGCGACCTATGCCGCTGGCGTGATTTCAGAAAATACGCAAAAATTGATTCAGGTGACCCGGCAGAGCTTCTATGAAGGCATCAAGTATGCCCGCGAGGGCTACCGAATTTCCGATATTTCGCGCGCGGTAGAGGCGTATACTGTAAGAAACGGCTTTTATCAGGTGCGGGATTATGTGGGACACGGCGTCGGAAGTGCCCTGCATGAGGATCCGGAGGTTCCCAACTTCTTGGCTCCCGGCAGAGCAGGCCACGGCCCCCGGTTGGCGGCGGGCATGACTATCGCCATCGAGCCGATGGTAAATGTGGGCACTTTTGAAGTCAAATGCTTGTCTGATGGGTGGACGGTAAAAACGGCGGATGGAAGTCTTTCCGCTCATTATGAAAACACCGTTTTGATTACTAAGGACGAGCCGATCATCCTGACTGTCGGCAAAGACGGCAGGCATGCATAAACCGAGGAGGCAACTGTATGGCGAAAGAAGACATGATCGAGGTGGAGGGTACCGTTATAGAGGCGCTGCCGAATGCGATGTTTAAGGTAGAAATCATGGGCGGACACAAGATCAACGCTCATATTTCTGGAAAACTTCGTATGAATTTTATTAAAATCCTGCCAGGGGATAAGGTAACTGTTCAAATGTCCCCCTATGATCTGGAAAAAGGCAGGATCACCTGGCGCTCCAAGTAAGGATCTAAGGTTGCAGCCGGTTATGGCTTGTAAAAACTCGATCCAAACATCTGCGCCGCTTTTGCGGCGCACGCTACAAGCAGAACGTTAAGGAGGAACTTTTCCATGAAAGTAAAACCGTCCGTAAAACCCATCTGCGAAAAGTGCAAGATCATCCGTAGAAAAGGCCGCGTTATGGTCATCTGCGAAAATCCGAAGCACAAGCAGAAGCAGGGCTAACAGAACACAGGAGGTAAAATAAATGGCTCGTATTGCCGGTGTTGACCTTCCCCGCGAGAAGCGTGTGGAAATCGGCCTGACCTATATTTATGGAATCGGCCGCAAACTCAGCAACGATATCCTGAAAAAAACTGGCGTCAATCCTGATACTCGAGTTAAGGATTTGACCGAAGATGAAGCCGCCAAGCTGCGGGAAGCCATCGAGCATGAATATGTGGTGGAAGGCGACCTGCGCCGGGATGTGGCGCTGAATATCAAGCGTTTGGTGGAAATCGGCTCCTATCGGGGATTGCGCCATCGAAAGGGCTTGCCCGTTCGGGGCCAGCGGTCCAAGACCAACGCCAGAACCCGTAAAGGTCCCAAAAAGACCATCGCCAACAAGAAGAAGTAAGGAGGGAAGATCGTTATGGCAAAAGCACAAGCAGGCGCCAAGAAGGGCGCTGTCCGCACCAAACGCCGCGAGCGTAAAAATATTGAAAAGGGCCAGGTCCATATCCGCTCTTCCTTCAATAATACCATCGTTACCATTACCGACCTGAAGGGCAACGCCATTGCTTGGGCTTCTTCTGGTGGACTGGGTTTCCGTGGAAGCAGAAAATCCACTCCCTATGCCGCTCAGTCGGCCGCCGAGACTGCTTCCAAGACCGCTATGGAACATGGCCTTAAGACGGTCGAGGTATACGTCCGCGGACCAGGCGCCGGGCGCGAGGCCGCCATTCGTGCGCTTCAGGCTGCCGGTTTGGAAGTGGTCAGTATTAAGGACGTGACCCCCATCCCCCACAATGGCTGCCGTCCGCCCAAGAGAAGAAGAGTCTAAGAGGAGGTAAGGGAAACATGGCAAGATATAGAGACGCAGTATGCCGCATCTGCCGCCGGGAGGGTGACAAGCTCTTTTTAAAGGGTGACAGATGTTATACCGATAAGTGCGCAATCGCCCGCCGCAGCTATGCTCCCGGCCAGCATGGCCAGGGGCGCAAAAAGATGAGCGAATATGGCACGCAGCTGCGGGAAAAGCAGAAAGCCAAACGTTATTATGGCCTGCTGGAAAACCAGTTTTATCATTATTTTGAGCTGGCCACCAAGATGCCTGGCATGACCGGTGAAAATCTGTTGAAGGTCTTAGAATCCCGGCTGGACAACGTGGCTTATCGCGCTGGCTTTGCAATGAGCCGTCCCGAGGCCCGTCAATTGGTGAATCATGGACATTTTACTGTAAACGGAAAGCCAGTAAACATCCCCTCTTATCTGGTAAAGCCCGGCGACGTGGTCGCCATCGTGGAAAAGAGCATGAGCAGCGATAAGATCAAAGGCGTGCTAGAGGCAAATGCTTCCCGCCCTGCGCTTAACTGGCTGAGTGTCGACAAGAACAAGGCTCAGGCTACCGTCGTCAATCTGCCTGAGCGCAGCGAGATCGATTTGCAGGTGGAAGAGCATCTCATCGTTGAGTTGTACTCCAAGTAATTCCGCCTTTGCAGTATCTGGTTCCTGTTAGCTTAAGCAGCGACTTTAACATAGGAGGGTAACGAATGATTGCAATTGAAAAGCCCAGTATAGAATGTGTCGAAGCCCTGGACGATGGTTCCTACGGCAAGTTTGTTGTAGAGCCGTTGGAAATCGGCTATGGCACTACCCTCGGTAACTCCCTGCGCCGCATTTTGCTGTCCTCTCTGCCCGGAACCGCCGCTATCTCCATCAAAATCGACGGAGTGCAGCACGAGTTTTCTACCATTCCCGGCGTGAAAGAGGACGTCACAGAAATCGTCTTAAATGTAAAGGGCATTATCGCCAAACTGCATTGCCCCGGGGAAAAGACTGTGACTATTGAGGCGATGGGCGCCGGTGAAGTCACTGCCGGCGATATCCGCTGTGATAGCGAAATCGAGATCCTAAATCCGGAGCTCCATCTGGTAACTTTGATGGAGGACGCCAAGTTCAATATGGAGCTGACTTTTAACCACGGTCGCGGCTATGTTCCTGCGGAAAAAAATAAGCCCAGCCAGTCCATCATTGGGCTGATTCCGGTGGATTCCATTTATACGCCGATTTATAAAGTGAATTATGTGGTGGAAAACACCCGCGTGGGCAACATGACCAACTATGACAAGCTGACGCTGGAGGTCTATACCGACAAGACAATTATGGCCCGAGACGCCATTAGTCTAGCGGCAAAAATTTTGACAGATCATCTCAGCCTGTTTGTGGATCTTTCCGACGAGATTGGTTCCAAAGCCACCGTGGTGGAGCGCAGCCCCGATACCCAAAGCACTGTTTTGGAGATGACCATCGAAGAGCTGGATCTCTCCGTCCGTTCCTTTAACTGTCTAAAACGTGCCGGCATCAACACTGTGGCAGACCTGGTGAACACCACCGAGGAGGACATGATGAAGGTGCGGAACCTGGGCCGCAAGTC
>CATJIY010000121.1 GCA_949740695.1 uncultured Eubacteriales bacterium | reverse complement strand
TCCTCCATCACTGCGTCCACCCCTGGATTTTGCAACCCCACTGCGTTGATCATTCCATCATATCCCTCGGCAATGCGAGGGGTAGGGTTGCCAAATCGAGGCTCCAGGGTGGTTCCTTTAAAGGAGAAGGTTCCCAGAAGATTAATATCATAAAGCTTGGCAAACTCTTGACCATAGCCAAAGGTACCGCTGGCAGGAATAAGCGGATTGTCCAAAGGCAAGCCGCATAAAGTTACCTCTGTGTTTACCATACAATCTCCTCCTTCACCAGCACTGGACCATCCTTACAGATTCGCTTGCTACCGTATTTGGTATGGCAGGAACAGCCCATACAAGCACCAAAGCCGCAGCCCATCCGCTCCTCAAAGCTGAACTGACCCGATGTGCGGCACACTTCATAGACTGCTTTGAGCATAGCCTCCGGTCCGCAAGTATAAAGGTAGCTGTAATTGCCAGCAGCCGTTACTCCGTCGGTAACCAAGCCGGGCCGGCCGTAACTGCCATCCTGCGCGAAGCACAATACCCCAGCTCCCAAAGCGCGGAATTCGTCCTCATAAAAAACCTCGTCTCTGGCGTTGAACCCCAACACCACCTGGGGTTCTTTCCCTTGGATAATCAGCCGGCGGCACAGCAGATACAAAGGCGGGATGCCCACGCCGCCCCCTACCAGCAAAGGATTTTGCCCCGAGAGGGCAGTATCATAGCCGTTGCCCAGGCCGGTTAGCAGGTCCAGCTGCCGGCCTGAACGATAATTGGTCATCGCTTTGGTTCCTTCTCCCAAGGTTTTATAGATCAGGGTGAGCGTTTCTCCTTCCACATCGCACACTGAGATGGGCCGGCGCAAAAACCGCCCTTCCAACTTTAGATTGACAAACTGCCCCGGCGCAGTGATGGGGGAAGTATCCCCCGCCAATTTCATGCGCCAAATAGTCTTTGCCAACGGCTGGTTTTCCAAAATAGTAAAAATAGATTGTTTCATACCCGGTCACCAGCGTCGATGGTAGAAATGGTGAGCGTGGTTTCCTCCAAAACATCCAGCAGCACCCGGACGGTATCCAGAGAGGTAAAGAGCGGCACATCGTTTTCCACCGCCAGCCGCCGGATCATATAGCCGTCAGCCACCTGATCCAGCGCGCCGATCTCCCGGGTGTTAATGACATAAGAAATATGACCTTGCCGCAAAGCATTGGGGATATCATCGTTTTCCTCGCTGATTTTCTGCCGGATACGGGTCCGGATACCATGATCTTTGAGGAAATGAGCGGTGCCCTCGGTAGCCTCAATATTAAAGCCCAAATTGTAGAACCGGCGAATCAAAGGCAGGGCTTCTTCCTTGTCTTTATCCGCGATGGTAGCCAAAACAGTGCCATAGTTTTGCAACTTCATACCGGAGGCCTGCAACGCCTTATACAGCGCCCGATAAAAGGTATCGTCATAGCCGATGGCCTCGCCGGTGGACTTCATTTCGGGAGACAGATACGTGTCCAATCCCCGGATTTTGGCGAAGGAGAATACTGGAGCCTTGACGAACCACCGGTTTTTCTCAGAAGGATAAAGGGCGAAGATCCCCTGTTCCTTCAGGCTTTTGCCCAAAATCACATTGGTGGCGATATCAGCCAGACTATAACCGGTGGCCTTGCTCAAAAAAGGCACAGTACGGGAAGATCGGGGGTTGACCTCAATGATATAAACCTTTTCCTCCTGGTCCACAATAAATTGAATGTTATAAAGGCCTACGATGCCCAAACCCAAACCTAACTTTTTGGCATAAGTAAGGATGATGCCTTTTACCTTGTCGGAAATGCTGAAAGCGGGATAAACGCTGATAGAATCTCCCGAATGAACGCCGGTGCGCTCCACCAGCTCCATGATGCCAGGAACAAATACGTCCTGCCCGTCGCAGATAGCGTCTACCTCCACCTCTTTGCCCAGAATGTAGTGGTCCACCAGCACCGGCTTGTCCTCATCCACTTCTACCGCGCTTTTGAGATAGCGGCGGAGCTGCTCCTCATTGGCCACAATCTGCATCGCCCGTCCCCCCAGCACAAAGCTGGGCCGCACCAACACCGGATAGCCCACCGCCTTGGCGGCCTCCACCCCGGCTTCAATACTGGTCACCGCCCGGCCGGCCGACTGCGGAATATTCAGCTGTTCCAGGATTTTTTCAAACCGGTCTCGATCCTCAGCGTTGTCAATGGCCTGAACCGTAGTACCAATCACGTTGACTCCCCGCTGCTGCAACGGCGCTGCCAAATTGATAGCGGTTTGCCCGCCTAAAGAAGCAATCACGTCAAAGGCATTTTCAAAGAGCAGGATGTTCATTACATCCTCGCAAGTCAGCGGTTCAAAATATAGCTTGTCCGCAGTGGTATAGTCGGTGGAAACGGTTTCCGGATTGTTATTAATGATGATGGATTCATAGCCCGCCTGCTTAATGGTAGAAACTGCGTGGACGGTGGAATAATCAAACTCCACTCCCTGTCCGATACGGATAGGCCCGGCCCCCAGTACGACCGCTTTTTTCCGGCCGGTAACCACCGACTGGCTTTCCCCAACATAACTGGAGTAGAAATAGGGAATATAGGCTCCGGTGTGGCAGGTATCCACCATGCGGAACACAGGAAAAATCTGCTCTTTCCGCCGCAACTCCCACACCTGCAATTCCGTCTTGCCCCAAAGCTGGCCAATGTATTTATCCGAAAAGCCCATCTGTTTGGCCCCCTGAAGGGCGCGCACATCCTCAGGTTTTCCTTTCAAAATGGCTTCCATTTCCACGATGCGCTGAAAACACTCCAGGAATAGGGGGGTTATCGCAGTGGCCTGATGTAGTTCCTCCACGCCAATCCCCAACCGCAACAGCTGGGCAACGGCGTAAATGCCGTCATACCGGAATTCCCTTACATAATCCAACAACGCTTCCCGGCCCATAGCGTCAAACTTGGGCATGTGGAAATGACAAACTCCGATCTCTAGCGACCGCACCGCCTTCAAAAGGGCTTCCTCCAAGCTGGAGCCGATGCCCATAACCTCGCCGGTGGCTTTCATCTGAGTACCCAATTTTCCGCTGGCCGAAGCGAACTTATCAAAGGGGAACCGGGGGAGCTTTGCCACTACATAGTCCAGCTGCGGCTCAAAAGCAGCGTTGGTATTGGCAATGGGGATATCCTCCAACAGCATGCCCACAGCAATTTTCGCGGTCGCCCGGGCAATGGGATAGCCGCTGGCTTTGCTGGCCAGGGCAGAGGAACGGGATACTCGGGGATTAACCTCGATAAGAAAATATTCCGAAGAAGCGGGATTCAGAGCAAATTGGACGTTGCAGCCGCCCTCGATTTTCAAGGCGCGTATGATTTTAATGGCGCTGTTATTGAGCATCTCCAAGTCATGATCGTTTAGGCTCATAATGGGAGCCACCACCACCGAATCTCCAGTGTGAACCCCTACCGGGTCCACATTTTCCATACCGCAGATGGTGATGGCATGGTCAGCGCTATCCCGCATGACTTCAAATTCGATCTCTTTATAACCCCGAACGCTCTTTTCCACCAATACTTGATGGACAGGAGAGAGATGAAAGGCATGGGCAGCCACCTCCCGCAGCTCTGTTTCGTCATAGGCAAAACCGCCGCCAGTCCCCCCCAGCGTAAAAGCGGGGCGCAGCACTCCCGGGTAGCCAATCTCCCGGGCGGCTTCCACCGCCTCCTCCACCGAATAGGTGATGCGTGAGGGGATCACCGGTTCGCCAATCTCCTGGCAAAGCTCTTTAAATAGCTCTCGATCCTCCGCCTTTTGAATACTTTGGCTGGAGGTGCCCAGCAGTTGAGTCTGACATTCCTTCAAAACACCCTTTTTCTCTAGCTGCATAGCCAGGTTCAATCCAGTCTGTCCTCCGATGCCGGGGATAATGGCGTCCGGCCGCTCGTACCGGAGAATCCGAGCCACATACTCCAAGGTCAACGGCTCCATATATACCTTATCCGCAATGGCGGTATCCGTCATGATGGTAGCCGGGTTGGAATTCACCAGCACTACCTCATAGCCTTCCTCCTTAAGCGCCAAACATGCCTGGGTGCCCGCATAGTCAAACTCAGCCGCCTGGCCGATAACAATCGGACCCGAGCCGATGATCATAATCTTCTTTAAATCTGTCCGTTTCGCCATAAAAAAGCCTCCTCTATCTCAATCACAATTGGTATCCGATGGTTGTTCCTGCCAGACAGTCTTTCCGCCGCATACCGTCTTGACGCACCGGCCATAAACGGCCTCCCCTGCGAAAGGGGTAGCCCGTCCCCTGCTGGCAAATTGCTCTGGGTCAATGACCCAGCTAGCAGTCAGATCCCACAGGCCATAATCCCCTTCCTCCAGCGGAATGCCAAACCGGCGGCGGGGCTGATAGGCCATCAGTTCCATTAACCGTTTCAGGCGCAAAATACCAGGCCGCACTAATTTGGTATATAAAATCGGGAAGGCGGTTTCTAAACCTACAATGCCAAAAGCGCTTTTTTCCAAACCTTTGGATTTTTCCTCCCGAGAGTGCGGCGCATGGTCAGTGGCAATCATATCAATAGCGCCGTCTAATATGCCCTCCAACAAAGCTTCCCGGTCGGCGGCTGACCGCAAAGGAGGATTCATCTTAAACCTGCCGTCCTCCTGAAGATGACTTTCATCCAACACCAGGTAGTGAGGAGCGGTTTCACAGGTTACATCCACCCCCTGGGCTTTTGCCTGACGAATCAATGCCACGCTTTCTTTGGTGGAAATATGGCACACATGATAGGCGCAGCCAGTTTCGGCAGCCAGCTTTAAATCCCGGGCGATTTGCAGATATTCGCTCTCCGAACAAATGCCCCGATGGCCATGGGCGGCGGCATAAGT
>CATJIY010000120.1 GCA_949740695.1 uncultured Eubacteriales bacterium | reverse complement strand
CATTTCTTGAATCTGCGCTAAGGGCAGGAAGGTAAGCATGCGGATGCACTTGCGTACATCGGCGTCGTCTACATTGCGCCAATATTGGTAAAAATCAAAGGGGGATGTCTTTTTGGGGTCTAGCCAAACGGCATTGCCGGCAGTCTTGCCCATTTTTTTGCCGTTGGAATCGGTAAGCAGGGTGATTGTAAGGGCATGGGCGTCTTTTCCAAGTTTTTTGCGGATCAATTCGGTGCCCCCCAGCATATTGCTCCACTGGTCATCCCCGCCAAACTGCATGTTGCAGCCATACTTTTGAAACATAAAATAGAAGTCATAAGATTGCATAATCATATAATTAAATTCTAGAAAAGACAGCCCCTTCTCCATTCGCTGTTTGTAGCACTCAGCGCGCAACATATTGTTCACCGAGAAGCAGGAGCCAACTTCCCGCAGCAGTTCCACATAATTGAGGTTCAGCAGCCAGTCGGCGTTATTCACCATCATAGCCTTTCCCTCGCCAAAGTCGATAAACCGCTCCATTTGCCGTTTGAAACAGGCGGCGTTGTGGTCAATATCCTCCTTGGTGAGCATCTTGCGCATATCGGTACGGCCGGACGGGTCCCCAATCATAGTGGTGCCGCCGCCGATGAGGGCGATAGGCCGGTTTCCCGCCATTTGCAGCCGCTTCATCAGGGTCAGCGCCATAAAATGTCCGGCGGTGAGGCTGTCAGCGGTGCAGTCAAAGCCAATGTAAAAGGTGGCCTTGCCGTTGTTAATCATTTCTCGGATGTGTTCTTCGTCGGTGACCTGGGCAATCAAGCCTCGGGCTTGTAATTCTTCATAAATCTGCATGTTCTTTTGTCCTTTCTGAAAGCTCGTTCCGGATTAGGTCTATCAGGCAGTCCCGGATCAAGCGGATATTGGCTTGGTCGCAAATGGTATCGTTTGGCGTATGGATGCGGCTGAGATAAAGTCCGATATAGTTTCCCCGCTGAAAGGCGGCAATACCCACGCCTAGAGGGAACTGGGTCTGGTCAGAGGGATAAATGCAAATTCCTTTATCCCGCAAGGTAATCGAAACCGGTCCTTGATCGGGGAAGCTTTCTTTCCAGCGGGAAATTCGCAGAGAACAGTGTTTTTTCAGTTTGCGGGTAGGGATGAAAACAATTTCGGTTCCATCTCCCACGCAGTCCGCGTTAAATACCACCTGACGGCGAGTGGCTTTTTTATGTTTTCTTCGGTAGGAGGCAGAACCCCACATACCCGCTTCTTCCAGATCAAACAGAACAAAACAAACCGTTTCCCGCAATTCTTCCGGTAAAGCAGCCATGGTTTCCAAAACAGTGATAACGCCGGAGGTATTGTCATTGGCGTTGGAGGGATTGGCCGGACCCCGCAGCATTAGCCACAGCGCCGTCAGCAACACGGCGTTAGCCGCCAGCGCCCCCAGGATGGGAGAGCGGGTTATCCAGCCTGCCAAAGCGGAAGCCGCCGCCACCGGTAGCACTATCATAGTTACAAGAAGCATCTGAAACAGCAAGAAAATCCCCAGATTACAAGGCGTGAGGAAATTGGGAAATGGCAGTCGGGCGCAGGTGTCATAATGGGCGGTGATGAGATAAGCCGCCCTTTCCGGGTCGCCTATCACCAAGTTTTGGACACCCAATCCGCCAGGTTCCTCCCGACAGGGATAGCCTAGTTGACTGGCATAGTCTTGGACAGCTTGACGGAACCGGGACTTTTGAGCTTTTGTTTTGCGTACCGGATACAGCCTCAGCACGTCTGTGGGAAAAGAAATCCTTTCGCTTTTCCATGGAGGGATTACCAGGTCATTCATAAAAATAGCCCCCTGTCTTTTCGACAGAGGGCGAAAGATACGCGGTACCACCTCAGTTTGCTCTTTCCTCGCGGAAAGCAGCCTCTTGGAGTGCGAGACTCCCCGGTTGTAACGGACCGTATCCGTCCCGTCTTACTGTAATTCTGACAGGCCGCTCCGGGAGGTATTTGGGCGAGGTTTCTGCCGTCTTGCACCTTCCGGCGGCTCTCTGAAAGAAAACGATCGCTTACTTTTTCCCATCCTTGCGTTTTGATATGAAATTGATTGTTTTTAGTATAGCAAATGCCGGGAGAAATGTCAAGCAGGTTCTCTTTTGAGGAATATTGCAATGCCAATGGACCGAACAGACGCTGGGGTTTTCATCGAGTGGTGTTTATAAGAAATGAAAATGGAATCACGCTATGGGAATATGGGTTTTTGCATCTTCAATTTTTGAAGAATAGCCTGGTCGGCGGGGCAAAAGGGATACTGATCAATTTCTTGCACCGTAATCCATCGGAGGGCGTTGTGTTCCAGTAGCTGTGGCTCGCCGTGAGGCAGAGTGGAATGAAAGAGCGTGAGCCGGATGGTCAGATCGGCGTATTCATGAACGGTCTGGAAAAAGATTTTTCCTGGTATAACAGTTACGCCCAGTTCTTCTTGACATTCCCGGGTCAGCGCTTGGGTCATAGTTTCTCCAGGTTCGAGTTTACCGCCGGCGAACTCCCACAAAAGCCCTCGGGCCTTGTGCGCCGGGCGCTGGCAAATCAGGAACCGTTCTCCCCGCCAAATCAGGGCGGCAACTACTTCTGTCATGACGCGTCCTCCCAAATAGGATTGTGTTTTTAGTAAGGATACCATGTTTTGCATCAAGGATCAAAGGGTATGGGCTCTATTTTTATGCTTCTCGAAAGATACGGATCAATAATAGTTTGCCTGTCTCGACCCAAACTCTGGCCTGACGGCCAGGCAGGACCTGATTGCTGATGCCATACTGGTAATCGCAGGGGATTTCCGCATCCTGTAGGGGGTATTTGGCGTTTTCAATGGTGATTCCTTTGGCGGCGCCTGAGATGTTCAACAGGGAAAAATAAGCGCAGTTGTCCGAAATGATTACCGGCTGTTGGGAAATCATCTCCATTTCCGAATAATCATCTACCAGCAGGGCCGGTTTGCCCTGTTGATGAAGCATCTGTAAGACCGATAAATTACCTAGGGTATGATCCAGCCGGCCCCCTGTCATACCTAATAGCAAAAATTGAGAAAATCCCCGTTTGACAGCCTCTTTAGCCGCAAACATGGTGTCGGTGTCGTCCTTTTCGCAGGGAAGAACAATGGTTTCCACGGGCAGCTGCGGATTAGGGTGAGAGTCAAAATCTCCCACAATCAGCTGCGGGACCGCTTCTAGCAGCGCACTGTGCCGTAGGCCGCTGTCGCAAAAGATGCAAAAATCCTCCGGTTTTAGATAGCGGCGAACCAGTTCATAGTTGCCAATGGATGCGCCGCCGATAATCACACACCTGTTCATATAGCGTCTCGTTTTTGCATGGTTTTTCTAATGGCGGATACTGCCACGCAAAGCAGGATGGTCAGAACCATATTCGGCAGGGTGCTGCCCAACACCAAGTCTGCATGCATTAGCAGCCGGTAAACGATGAACCCCGCCAGCCAAATGGCCAGATTAGAAAGTTGGAAGCTGGCGCCGCTGTGGTCCTCTTTTAAAAGGAAAAAATCAGCGATCTGAATGGCGATCATAGGGGCGAATACCGAGCCAATCCAGTATAAAAAGTCAGTGATATCATCCATAGGAAACAGAATGGCTCCCACTGTTCCCAAAAGAGTGGCTGCTACCGCTACCCACTTGCCGTTGATTTTTTTGGAAAGAGATTCGCTGGAGACCCCGGCTGAATATGCGTCTAAAAAGGTAGTAGTCACAGTGGAAAATACAATGATTAATAGTCCGGCGGCTCCCAGCCCAGCTTTTACCAAAATCTGCGCAATGTCGGATTCTCCGGTAAAAATTCTGCGTATTTCCTCATCTCTTTTATCCTTCAGTTTTCGAAGCTCATCCGATAAAGGATATTCTGCCTTAAGTTCCTGCGGAGAAGGCAGCATCTTATTAATT
>CATJIY010000119.1 GCA_949740695.1 uncultured Eubacteriales bacterium | reverse complement strand
ATGCGGCCTTTTGTATTTCTAGTTCGTTTTGCCACGAAAAATCTCCTTTCATCAGGGGGCGCCCAGCTCCGCAAACCTTGCGCCGCCGCGCCTGTCCATCCATATAGGTTATGGATTACCGTTCCAAAAAATCAAACGCAGGGCAGCAAAAAATCTTTCATAAGCGTAAACGATCCAAAAATACGCCTCCAGAAAACATTTGCGAAAGGGATTTCACCGCAAGATGAAATCCCTCTGACAAACAGAAAGTTGTTTCTTAATCAGCATGCTGCGTAAGAAGAGACATAACATCTTTTAACCATTGTTCCTGATCTTTTACAGAACATTCTACCAGTTCGCCATCAAAAGACAACGCTACATCTCCAAAGAAATTATCTATGCGCAGCATATCCCCGCTACTTGTATCTCCGCTTGGAAAGAGCACATTTTCAAACCGAAACGTTACAGACCATTTAAAATCGCCGTCTTGATACAGGTGACTTTTTGTTCTTTCGGGTAAAATATTTCGCAAACGCTTCTTAAACGCGACGGATTGAAACAGTTCTATCATTTGGTCAAAATGGAGATCGTCCGGCGCAAAGGTAAACTGGATATCTTCCACGCTGGTTCCATCACGAAAATAACCTCGCACCAGAGTGCATTGGGATAGATCCAGCACCGGGTAACGCTGTTCAATTGTCAAGGGACGCGTATAGACAAAAACAGCAGCAATGCAAAGCAGAGCAACTCCGATAAAAACGGCTTTCCTTCGTTTTTTCATGCATACGCCTCCTCTGCACAGGTTGCCGTTTGCCAAATAGATACCAGCGGCCTATACGAGTAAACTTATTTCCCTCGTTTATAAGCGCTGATAAAACAAGTCATGCACCATATACCCGGCACGGCTTGTCCCATTCTGCCATTTATGAACCGTACGCCGCGTAATGCCTTCTGTGGCAAGCCGCTTGTTTTCCTTGCCGCTCAGTCCTGAATGGTCACCTTTTTCATCACCGGCTTGGCTCCATGCTTGCCTGCTACAATCTGATCAATGACCTCCAGACCTCCAGTCACCTTGCCAAAGGCGGCGTAATCCCCATCCAAATGGGGAGCCTCGTCCACCATAATAAAGAATTGGCTGCCGGCCGAATTGGGGTCGGCAGTGCGCGCCCAGGAAAATACGCCTCGCGTGTGCTTCAGAGGATTGGCAAAGCCGTTGCTGTCAAACTCCCCGGGAATGGTCCAACCGGGACCGCCCATACCGGTGCCTTCCGGGTCGCCGCCCTGAATGACAAATCCGGGAACAATCCGGTGAAAGGTCAGCCCGTCATAAAATCCACTCTTCGCCAGCTTCGCAAAATTTTCCACCGACTTGGGAGCGATATCGGGGTAAAGCTCAAAGGTCATTTCCGCGCCGTTTTCCATCTGGATGGCGCCTTTCATCACAGTATCCATTATAATTCCTCCAAAATTAGGGTAATGATTCTTCTACTTTACCCTATACCGGACGTTTTGTCAACCATACCCATCCACCCGCCAGACTGTCTTGCGCCATTTTTGCAGCCCATGGACGATGATATTTTTCATATACTGTTGATGGCAAAACCACTTTTAGCGTAACGCGATCCATGCTACGCATAAACGCTTCTTGTAAAATTGCAAATTGCTCTATTTTAAAAATTGCGGCATAAACAGGTGCGTTCCAGCAGCTTGTCATAAAAAGTCTATATTTGTAAAGAAATATCTTGCATTTTGCTTTATAATTGTTATAATAAAATTATATTGAAAGGAGTGGCTTCCGTGGCGCAGGTGATGATAAACTTTCGAATGGATGAGGAGACCAAGAAAAGCATGGAGCAGGCCTGCCGGGAAATGGGACTGAGTATGACCGCCGCTTTTACTATATTCGCAAAAAAGGTGGGCAAAGAACGCCGGATCCCCTTTGAAATCACAGTCGAGCCGCAAAAGACCGGCTCTCTGCCAGAACAGAACCTCCAGATACATCATGGGCAAAGTCCAGAAGAACCACCCGCCGCTATCCGGCAAAAACGATTGGCGCTGCTTTGCCAAGAGATCCGGCGGTCGTTGACCGCTATCCATATCGGGATTCCTTCTACGCTGACCGGACTTCCCATTGAGCAGATCCGGCTGCTGTGCAGCGATACGCTTAAGGATAAGACCGCTGACATCGCAAAGCTTTGCGGGTCCTTGTTTTCCGGCAAAAGCGCCCACAATCTTTCAGGTAAAAATCTGGAGATACTGGATGTATATACGGATATGCTTGCGTCCATCACGGAAGACCTTCGAGATGTGGAATGGACTCTGATCCCCGCTATGCGACTGTGTTCCGGAACCGACTCCGACAGTTTCACGCCCTATGCTCAAAAGCTTGTTCAGATTGCCCGAAAATTGGATGGGCTTTCCCCGGTGATACAATATTTTCTGTGTTCCAGTACCGCGCCTCGCCTGCCGGAAACATTGACCGAACCCTTGGAGCCGGAAACCTGAAAAACAGTGATTCGCCGGCAAGCATCTCATCGTTTTATTTGCAGACAGAACGATTCCGCCTTATGTTTTCATGCCGTCCTAACCGGTTTTGAAATAAAAACGATTGATATGTTAAAATTTGAAAGGAGGAGTCCCCATGTTAGAAGCCATTTTACCCTTGATCCCAGTGATTCTAATCGCCATAGCCTTGGGCGCCGTTCTTTTGATTGGCTATGTGAAAGCCCCGCCTGATCAAGCGTACATCATTTCCGGATTGAAAAAAGAAAGCAAGGTCCTGATTGGCCGGGCCGGAATTCGCGTTCCAATCTTTGAACGCATGGATAAGCTATATCTGGGCCAGATGACCGTAGATATCAAAACTGAGCAGTCGGTTCCCACCAGTGATTTTATCAACGTCAACGTAGACGCAGTGGCAAAGGTTCGCATTTCTCCTCAGGCGGAAGGCATCAAACTGGCGGCCAAAAACTTCCTGAACAAGCGGCCTGAAGAAATCACCTTGGATCTTCAGGATTCCCTTCAGGGCAATATGCGGGAAATCATCGGCACCTTGTCCCTTAAGGAGATCAATACCGACCGGGACTCCTTCTCCGATCAGGTAATGCAAAAGGCCAGTAAGGATATGGATAAGCTGGGCATCGAAATCCTCTCCTGCAATATTCAAAATGTCACCGATGAAAATGGGCTGATTAAAGACCTAGGCGCCGACAACACCAGCCTTATCAAAAAGAATGCTGCCATTGCCAAAGCCCAAGCCGACCGGGATATCGCCATCGCCCAAGCGGAAGCCGAACGAGAGTCTAACGAAGCCCGGGTTCATGCGGATACCCAAATCGCCCAAAAACAGACCGAACTGGAGATCCGGCGGGCCGAACTAAAAATCATGGCAGACGGTAAAAAAGCCGAGGCGGACGCCGCTTATGAGATTCAAAGCCAAGAGCAGCGCAAGAGCATTGAAACCGCTACTGTAAACGCGGAAATCGCCAAAACCCAGCGGCAGGCCGAGCTCAAGCAACATGAGGTTGAAGTGCAGCGGCAGACGCTGGAAGCCGAAATCCGCGCCAAAGCGGACGCCGAGCGCTACCGCCAGCAGCAGGAGGCCGAGGCCGAGCTGTTTAAGCGGCAGAAAGACGCCGAGGCTTCCCGCTATGAGCAAGAACAAAAGGCCCAAGCCCAACGAAAAATTGCAGAAGCCCAGAAATACGCTAAGGAGCAGGAAGCGGAAGGTATCGCCGCCGTCGGCAAGGCGGAGGCTGAAGCCATTCGCGCTAAATCCCTGGCAGAAGCCGACGGTATTGACAAAAAAGCAGAAGCAATGAAAAAATATGGAGAAGCCGCCGTTATCGAAATGGTGATGCAGGCCCTTCCTGAAATCGCCAAATATGTGGCCGAACCGCTTTCTAAGGTGGATAAGATCACCATGTATGGCGACGGCAACAGCGCCAAACTGTTGGGCGATATCATCACCGGGACCTCTCAAGTCACCGAGGGCATCACCCAAAGCATGGGGATTGACGTCAAGTCTCTGGTAGCTGGTATGCTGGGAGGCAAGCTGGCGGGGGGAGAGGATAAAACCATCATCATTCAGAACCCCGCTTCCACAGGGAAATCCGCTCCGCCTGTTGGCGATTCTACAGGGGAACAACAGCCTGAATAACTCCAGGCCGAACCCGGTCAGTCCTGAATCCAACTCAGACCACATAGAAAATACCCAGGACCTTCTCTTTTTAGAGACGGTCCTGGGTATTGTTTACTTACCGCGGGATTTTTTCCCTGGGACGGCTTTGGAAAAGCGGGCGGGCCGATGACTTTTTGCCGCAGCGCCGGAAGCTGCCGCCCCGGCGCTGGACCGGCCGTCTCGCGATTTTTTACCAGTGGAATACTGATCTTTCCTGGGATCGGTCCCCTTCGGGGAGAGGCGCTTTCCGCTGGCGGAAGACCGCCGCTGACTCCGAAGCGACCGTTCCACGGGTTTCGGCGCCGAACGAGGCGTGCGCTCCACGGGAACCAAACAGTGCCGGCCGCTGCCGATTAGATCCTCCCGGCCGGCCAATCGCAAAGCCTTGCGGACTAGATCATGATTTTTCGGGTTGCCGGGCTGGAGCAGCGCTCGCTGCATGGCCTTGTCCTCAAGTGATCGAGCCACAAATACCGGGGTCATATCCCGAGGATCCAACCCAGTGTAGTACATAGCGGTAGAAAGCGTGCCGGGGGTGGGATAAAAATCCTGCACCTGCTCAGGACGGAGCCGGTGTTCCTTTAAATAACAAGCCAGGTCTATGGCTTCTTTAAGCCCGCTGCCTGGATGGGAGGACATGAGATACGGCACCAGATATTGCTCCTTGCCGCACTTTTCTGACAAAGCATAGTACCGGCGGCAAAACTGATCGTAAACATCAGCAAAGGGTTTCCCCATATAATGCAACACCTGCGAGCTGATATGCTCAGGCGCCACCTTCAGCTGCCCGCTGACATGGCGGCTCACCAGCTGGGAAAAAAAGTCGCTCTTTTTATCCTGAAGCATATAGTCAAAGCGGATACCGCTACGGATAAACACTTTCTTCACCCCGGGGATCGCCCGCAGGCGGCGGAGGGTATCCAGATAGCCGCTTTCGTCGGCGTCTAGATTAGGGCAAGGGGTAGGGAACAAGCACTGCCGGTGCGCGCAGGCGCCATACCGCTTTTGCCGGGAACAGGCCGGATGATCAAAATTGGCGGTTGGCCCCCCCACGTCATGAATATATCCTTTGAAATCTGGATCGGCGGCAATTTTTTCTCCCTCCCGCAAAACAGACGCTTGACTGCGAGCGGTAACATACCGGCCCTGGTGCAACGCAAGGGCGCAAAAGTTACAGGAACCAAAGCATCCCCGATTGTGAATGATGGAAAACCGCACCTCCTCAATGGCGGCCACACCGCCCAGCGCCTCATAGTCCGGGTGATAATACCGGGCATAGGGCAGATCAAAGACCTGGTCCAGCTCCTTTCCTTCCAAGGGCAAAGCGGGCGGATTTTGAATCAGCCACCGCTTACCGGTAGGCTGAATAAACGGTCGCCCCCGGACAAAGTCATTTTCATTCTGCTGGAGAAAGGCCGCCCGGGCATATGCCTCCCGATCTTCCCGTACTCGCTCAAAGGAAGGCAGGGTGATGGCCCCGCCAAACGCGCAGGCGTTTGGATCGCTGGAGAGAAAGCAAGTGCCCCGGATATCCCGCAGGGCTTCCACTGGTTGGCCTTTCTTCAACCGGCGGGCAATCTCGGTCATGGATCGTTCCCCCATGCCATAAGACAGCAGATCCGCCCCGCTATCCTGCAAAATAGTGGGACGCACCTGGTCGTCCCAATAATCGTAATGGGCAAAGCGGCGCAAAGACGCTTCGATCCCTCCAATGATGATGGGCAAGCCGGGAAACGCCTCTCTGGCCCGGTTGGAATAGACAATCACCGCCCGGTCAGGGCGTTTGCCCGTCAGGCCGCCGGGAGTATAGGCGTCGGTTTTTCGCCGGTGCTTGGAAACCGAATAGTGGGCCACCATGGAGTCGATATTGCCCGCGTTAATCAACACGCCCAACCGGGGCCGGCCCATCGCTGTGAAATCCTTGACGGTATGCCAGCCGGGCTGAGAAAGAATGGCCACTCGGAAACCGGCCTTTTCTAATACCCGGGAGATCACCGCCGTCCCAAAGGAAGGGTGGTCCACATAGGCGTCTCCGGTAACCAGCAAAAAATCATAATAATACCAACCTCGATCCCTCATATCCTGCTGGCTTACCGGCAGGAATTCTTCTCTTGCGTGCATATCCAGCCTCCTTGTGCGGCGAAAAAACAAATCCTGATCAAGCGGCAAAAAAACTGCCGGCCCGCTCCTACTGGACAGAACGAAAATCGCTCCTTCGAAGTCCCTTTCTGTTATGTGCCGCTTTTCCTATCAGTTGCCCATCAGGACCAGCTGACCGGGCGAAAATATTACAGTTCATCTGAGCCTCCCAAAAGCTGGTCCGAAACGCCCAGGGACAGCTTTGAAATACTGCAAGGAAGGATGAGAACTGTTCTTTTCGCCTGCGGCAGTCTACTGACCCGCCTCCTGCAAAAACACAGCCGTCTGGGGATGGAAACAGGGACAAAAAGCCAGCCTGATCCCAACGCTCCATAGCCGGGAAGGAGATATCCCGGCAAAATTGATCCAAAAATCTTTGGTGGAGATTTCTGCTTCTCCCAATATCGTTTATCCTTCTCGCAGATTCGGGAAACGCTGGGCAAAAAACTCCCTTATTGGGCCCCACTGAGCAGATACCCGTCCCTGTACAAACCCGGCCTTGCCGCCGCCCCGGCCGGAAAAAGCGTCGTTCAGCGCCTTTGCCAATGCACGCAGATCAGCGTCCTTTGCCCCAATGGCGTATTGAAAACCCTCCTGGTTAGGAGAAAAAACAGCGCACAGATTGCACGCCGCCATTCCCTTATCGCAAAGGCGGCGCACCCCATCGGGAGAGAGTCCCTCTGCCAACACCAAAGCCTGCTCCGCTCCCGCCAGCGACCGGGCGATGCGATCCAATTTTTCTTCCTCCAGCGCGGCGGCGCGAAGCTTTTGGCTTTCCAACTCTTGCTGAAGACGATTTACCGCTTCCCGGGTTTCCAACGGCTTGGCGGAAAGCAAGCGGGATACCGCGGCGTTTTGCGCTTCCACCCCAGCCAGATAATCCATGGCTCGTTTACCGCAAAGCAGCTCAATGCGCACCCCTTCTCGAAACCGCTGGCAGGAAAGCAGGGTTACCAGCCCCACTTGACCGGAAGATCGCACATGCGTGCCGCAGCAAGCGCACCGGTCGGCTCCTGGAAAAGCCACCAGCCGAACCGCCCCGGGAATCTCTTTTTTGCTGCGGTAAACCGCCTGCTGAAGCGCTTCTCCATCCAAAAGAGCAATATCTACCGGATGGTCCTCCCACAGATAGGCGTTGGCCGCCTGCTGAATCACGGGCAGGTCCTCAGGCGGAATGGGATGGTTAAAGTCGATGGTCACAGTTTCTTTCCCCAGGTGGAAACCCACATTGTCGCAACGATAACGGGCGCAGATCATACCGCTGACAATGTGTTCCCCACTGTGCTGCTGCATGTGGTCAAACCGGCGAGGCCAATCAATCTCCCCGGTTACGGTTTGTCCTACCGGCAGAGGCTGGGCGCACAAATGGAATATTTCTCCCGCCCGCTCATGGGCGCCAGTCACCAAAATATCGTTTAATTTTCCCCAATCTCCCGGCTGACCTCCTCCCTCGGGGTAAAAGGCGGTCTGGTCCAGCGCCACCTCCCAGCCGGTTTTTCCCTGTTGACAAGACACTACCCGGGCGGAAAAGCTGGCGCGGTAGGGATCGATATCATAAAGCTTCCTGGTCATGAGAACCTCCTTCCGCCGGAGCGCTGCCTTTCCAGGGCGGACACTGATAGCGGGGCTTGCCCACGCTCTTTTTGCCGTATTCGATGGCCTTTTGCGGACAACCGCAGATACAGGCCATGCAGTGAACACACCGGCCTTGCCAAACCGGCTTGCCCTCCCGCAACATAATGTTGTTCACTGGGCAAAGCTGGACGCAAGCGCCGCAACCGGTACAGCTTTCCGTGGAAAAAAACGCCTTGTCCTTGACAAGAACCCCGTGAAAAAAAGTGTTTACCGGTCCGGAAAGCAGCTTATCCTTCCACCCGGTTTCTACCACAGGAAAGGGTTGCTGCCGGACGATATATTCTGCGGCCTGGCGCAGCGCCTTGTCCGCCCGGCGAAGAATGGGCTTTGCCTGCGCTTCCCCAGGAACAGGGAACATGGCCACATAATTTTCCGGCATTTTCACTGGCAGCAGACCGCGAAAAACTAGCCCCATGTGATCGCACAGGCTTTCCAAGTAGCTAGCGGCGTTACCTGCGCTGTCCCCGCAAGTCATGACAAAATATGCGCGTTTGCTGCCATAAAACCGCCCCTCCCGCAACAGGGTCTCAAACACCGGCGGCAGCCGCCAGGCGTAAGTGGGGGAAACAAAAATCCAAGGGGCATCCGAATACAGCTGAGGCGCCTGCCCTCGTCGGAGATAAGGAAAAGCGTCCTCTATTTGATCCTGCAGGATATCCGCTAGCAGCTGAGCGGCCCGGCGGCTGTTGCCCGTGCCAGAAAAGAAAAGAATCATGCCCAATCCCCCTTACTTTTCCCAGACGACTCTCCCGCCGACAACGGTGGCCACTGGCAGGGTATCCCGGATGGCGGCTGGAGGACAGGTAAAAATATCGGTATCCAGCACTGCCAGATCAGCCAGATAGCCGGGAAGCAAGCGCCCCTTGGTATCCTCCTGAAATTCATTATAAGCCGAACCAATGGTATAAGCGTCCACCGCCTCCTCCACAGTCACCCGCTCCTGGGGAAAGAAGCCCCCCTCTGGCCAACCCGTCTGATCCTGCCGGGCGACCGCCGAATACAGATTGGGAAAGGGGTTGCAATCTTCCACTGGCGAATCGGTGCCATAAGATACGTGACCGCCCAATTGCGCCATCGTACGGAAAGCGTAAGAAGTAGAGGACAAAGCTTCCCCACACCGGCTGGTCACCGCATGCATATCATAGTCCAAAAAGATCGGCTGATACATCACAAGGATATCATCCTTAGCAATTCGTTCCAACAGCGGCCGGTCGGTAATCTGACAGTGAACCAAGCCATGACGCAAAGGATTTTTCCCATCGCGCAAAACCTGTTCATAGCAGGCTACCGTGTCCTCCACCGCTTTATCACCGATAACATGGGTCACCACCTGGATGCCATATCGATCAGCCACCCGGCAAAAATCGGCCATCTCCTGATTCGTAATGGTCTCCACCCCTCGATTGCCCGGATCGTCTTGATAATCCTGACGCATGAGGGCGGTGCGCCCTCCCAAAGACCCATCTTTAAATAATTTGATCGGCCCCAGCTTGAGGCGGCCAGTCTCCAGCTCAGGTCCGCGAATATGCTTACAATATTCTTCAAAAACCTCCGGCGATGGGAAAGAGATCTGATAGCGATACCGCAGGGGACATTTTTCCTGGTCATACAGCTTTTTCAGCAGCGAGAAAAAAACCTCCCGGCTGGCCCAGGCGCTGCCTGCGTCATTAGACTGAACGCTGGTAACCCCATGCGCCAAAGCGTAATCCGCCGCTTGAAGAAACATTTCTTCCAAGACATCGGGAGTATAAGACGGAAGCAGATGACATAACGCGGCGGCAGCGTTTTCGGTAAAAATACCATTGGGCGTTCCATCAGCCTCCGTCTCCCAGGTGCCGCCAGGGAAAAGATCTGGAGCGGAATCCTTGGTCACCCCCATCAGCTGGACCGCCCTGGTGTTGCCGGTTGCCACGTGGCCGCACACCCGCTCCAACACAATGGGGATCTGTGTAGAGATCTGATCCAGATCATGGCGGGTAGGCATCCGTTTTTCTTTGGTGAAGCTGTCCTGATTCCAACCTACACTATGGATGCCGTTTTTGCACCGCTCGGGATGATCCCGCAAAAAATCCCGCACGCGCTGAACCATCTCCTCCACCGAGGTTACTCCGGTGATATTGGCCTCATACATGCCAACGCCAACTCCCATCAAGTGCATATGGCTGTCATTCAACCCGGGGATCACGGTTTTTCCCCTGCAATCCAAAGGGCGGATATCGCCGCAGGCATCCAGTACCTGCCGGTTAGTGCCGGTTAGTTTTATAACGCCGTCCTCGGCGTAAAGCGCCTCAACAAACCGGCCCTGTCCCTGATATACTTTTCCGTTTATCAGCGCAAATTTTTCCATAAAGAGCTCCTCCTTGTAAGAAACGTTTTTGCTCCCAGCGAAGGGCGT
>CATJIY010000118.1 GCA_949740695.1 uncultured Eubacteriales bacterium | reverse complement strand
TTGACAATCCTGTCAAAAATGTGTATACTAGCATACATCCCGTGTCCAGTTTTCCTTGCGCAGTTTTCCTGCCTGAAAAGCCGGACGGTTATAAAATGTGTATCGCTAGATATGCGAAAGAATACCCTATTTTTAGGAGGAAAACGTATGAAAAGAAAGCTGATGGCGTTGCTGCTGGCTTCTCTCATGCTGCTGTCTCTGGCGGCGGCTTGCGGGAACAGCGACAACCCCGACACATCCGATCCCAATGGCGGTAATGTGACCGACCCTAACGGCGGTGCTGCCGATCCCAATGGTGGCAACGATGACAACAGCGGCAGTGCTGCTGAAAAGGTCTACCGTACTTACATGAGCCAGGACGCGGATACTTTGAACGGTCAGAATACCGTCCAATCCGCCAACGCCACTCCCTTGCAGTGGTGTTCTGCCACGCTGTTCCGGGATGTTCCCGATGAAGATGGACAGGGTTTCCACTACATTCCCGATCTGGCTGCCGAGATGCCCATCAAAATCGACGATAACACCTGGCAGGTGAAGCTGCGCCAGGAAGCCAAGTGGCAGAACGGCGATCCCATCAACGCTGACACTTTTATGTATAGCTACAAGACGCTGCTGGATCCTCTGGATGTAAAAGCCATGGCAAACTTCTTGGCCAACGGCGACATTACCATTGTTAATGCGGAAGACTATTATATGCAGGGCTCCTCCAACACTGTGGCCTGGGAAGATGTGGGCATCAAAAAGATTGATGAATACACCCTGGAGTTCAAGACGGTGGAACCGGTGGATGAGCAGGCTTTCTGCACTCATTTCATGGTCCGCGCTCTGTATCCCATCCATCAGGGACTGTATGAGTCCAACATGGCTGCCGACGGCACTGTTAGCGCCTATGGCTCCACGCTGGATACCTGGGTTGGTTGCGGCCCTTATAAGTTTGTTCAGTGGGAGTATGATTCCATTCAGGTTTATGAAAAGAACCCTGATTACTGGCTGTCGGATATGTTCCATTGGGACCGGGTGGAAGTCCGCATTGTTCCCGAAATGAACGCCCGGGTGGAGATGTGGGAATCCGGTCAGATTGATGAGCTGGCTCCCGACGCCAACACGCTGGAAACTTATATCGACGATCCCCGTTTGATTTCCTATCCAGATACCATGGTTTATCACTATGATATCAACTGCAAGAATGAAAACAATCCGATCACTGCCAGCGTCAACTATCGCAAGGCCTTGTATCACGCTATCAACCGTGAAGTTATCGCGCAGGAAATCTATGGCCATCAGCAGCCTACCGGCACTTACGTTAACGGTCAGGCTGGTATTCTGAGCACTTCTGGCCAGACCTACCGTGAGTCTAAATACGGTAAGGAAGTCACCGATATGATTGAAGAGTGGGGTCCTTACGGGTATAATCCGGAAATGGCGCTGGAGTATCTGGACAAGGCTTATGAGGAGTGCAACGTTTCCAAGGATACCGTTATTACGCTGAAATATCTGTATGGCGATGGCTCTGCTGAAGATAAGAAAGTATGTGAGTTCCTGATGGAAGAGTTCCCCAAGATCTTTGAGGGCCGCATCCAGGTGGAATCTCAGGTTATCGCTCCGGGTATGGCTCTGGATTATATGGTCAGCAATATCAATGATTGGGATATTGTCATGATGGACTGGGATCGCTGGCTGTCCCGCACTGTGCCCTATCAGTGCTACTATTATTTCACCGAGGGTTACAGCGCCCATCCCAACAACTACTTTGGTCCCAATTTTGAGGCTGCTTGGGCAGAAGCAGAAGCTGCTCGTTCCGCCGATTATGAGACTGTTTTGCAAAACACGCAGAAGGTTGAACTGGCCCATTTGGAAGATATGGTGAATATCCCCTTCTGTCAGGTGGTTAACTATATCATGTTCTCTGATCGTCTGGATCTGCCGGTAAACACTTATATTCCTGGTTTTGGCTGGGGCACCATGTATGCCGATCTGGCTGAGTAATGGATCAGCCATCAAGATTAAAAGAATAACAGCTGGGGGCTGTGACTGTAACTGGTCACAGCCCCTGGTTTTTTATACTTGTCGAAAGTTTGCCGCAGGTAAAAGAATACCAAAAATCGCATAAGTCTATTGGGTCAAGAAAACATAAAGCTTGTAGAAAATTTTACGGTATTGCACAGAATTATTCCGAAAAAATCCTTTTATTTTTTCATAAACAAAAGAATTTCCGTTTTCTTGTTTACAGAAATCGGAAAACCGGTTGACAATGCAATGGTTTTTGTATATAATCAACAATAAGAACACGGGGAAATCCCTGCTTTTTATCTGAAGCGTATATCAAAAAAGTGGCGGATGCGGAGAACCCACAGTACACCCGATAAAATCTCACGAGGAGGACAAAATGATGAAAAGAAAGCTGACTGCACTGCTGCTGACCGCATTTATGCTGCTTTCCTTGGCGGTTGCTTGTGGCAACAACGACACTCCCGATACGCCGGATCCCCCCGATCCCAACCAGAGTCAAGCCATTGATCCTAACGCCGGAGCGGCTACGCCCGATTCCAATGCTGGAGACGGCGACCAAACCGGGCTAAAAGTTTACCGCACCTATATGGGTAGCGACGCTGACACGCTGAACGGGCAAAACACCGTTCTTCCGGAAAATGCAACCCCTATTCAGTATTGCTCGGCGAACTTCTTCCGGGATGTTCCCGATGAGGATGGAAAAGGCTTCCATTATATCCCTGATATTGCTGCGGAAATGCCCATTAAAATTGACGACCATACCTGGCAGGTCAAGATTCGTCAAGATGCGAAGTGGCAGAATGGCGACCCGATCAATGCCGATACGTTTATGTTTACTTATAAGATTTTGCTGGATCCTTTGGATGTAAAGGCCATGGTCAGTTTTTTAGCGGATAATGAACTGATTATCGTGAATGCCACCGACTACTATATGCAAGGCGAGTCCAATACCGTTGCCTGGGAGGACGTGGGCATCAAGAAAATTGATGAATACACCTTGGAGTTTAAGACCGTAAACGCTGCGGATGAAATTACTTTCTGCAACCACTTTGCCAGTCGCGCGTTGTATCCCATTCATCAGGGGATTTATGAAGCCAATACCGGATCCAGCGGCGTCAGCGCGTACGGTTCCACTTTGGATGCATGGATGGGCTGTGGTCCCTATAAGTTTGTGAAATGGGAATATGACTCTATTGAGGTCTATGAGAAGAACCCGGACTATTGGCTGTCCGACCTGTTTCATTGGGATCGAGTGGAGGTCCGCATCGTTCCTGAGATGAACGCCCGGGTAGAGCTGTGGGAATCCGGCCAGCTGGATGAACTTTCCTTGGATACAGCTACCATTGAGACTTATATTGATGATCCCCGGCTGGTTTCCTATTCCAGCGCCGAGGTGGATCATTACGATATCAATTGCAAAAACTCCAAAAATCCACTGTCTGGCAACTTGAATTATCGTAAAGCGCTTTACCACGCCATCGACCGTGAAATTATCGCGGTAGATATTTATGGACATCAGCAGCCCACCGGTACTTATGTCAACGGGCAAGCTGGCATACTCAGTGCTTCTGGAGAGACCTATCGTGAATCCAAGTACGGTAAAGAAGTCACCGATATGATTGAGGAATGGGGTCCTTATGGATACAGCCCTGAGCTGGCCAAGGAGTATATGGATAAAGCCTGGGAGGAATGTGGCCTGAGTGACAGCGACGTAGTCACGTTGAAGTTCCTCTATACCGAGAACAGCGCTAACGAAAAAAGAAACTGTGAGTTTCTGATGGAGGAGTTCCCCAAGATTTTTGACGGCCGTATTCAGGTGGAGGGCCAGGTGGTGCCAAATGGCATGTCGCTGGATTTTATGGAGTCCAATTTGGATGACTGGGACCTGGTATTGATGGACTGGGTACGCTCCATGTCCCGCACGCTGCCGTATACTTGCTACTATTATTTCCTGGAAAGCTATGCCGCCCATCCAAACAACTACTTTGGTCCTAATTTTGAGGCTGCTTGGCAGGAATGTGAAGCGGTTCGAGATGCTGATTATGAGACTATTCTGAAAGCGACCCAGAAGCTGGAGTTGGCGCATCTGGAGGATATGGTCAATATTCCGTTCATGCAAATTCTCAGCTATACGCTATTCTCTGACCGGCTGGAGTTGCCGGTGAGCACCTATATTCCCGGTTTTGGTTGGGGCACTATGTACGCAGATGTGGTTGAATAATCTCTGTTGACAATTTAGTAAAAGCAAGAGCCGCTTCGAAAAGAAGCGGCTCTTGC
>CATJIY010000117.1 GCA_949740695.1 uncultured Eubacteriales bacterium | reverse complement strand
CAGGCCCGCAATGATTGGACACCGTACAACCCGCTTGGGTCACCAGCACCTCCCGGAAGGGAGCGCAGGCCAGTAAGGTTTCCCGGGTAAACTGAATATATTTTTCTTCAATGCCCGAATGGGTGATAAAAATGCGGGATAGATTCAGTTCTTCCGAGTTGGCCAGCCGGTCTCGGACGTATTTTTGCAAAACAGTTTCCATATTGCCGGTATATTTTTTCCCCACGCCCATATTCCCTTCCTTCACCTGAATACAGGGCTTAATCCGCAGCAGATTCGCCCCCAGCGCGGCCACTGCCGAGCACCGGCCGCCCATCCGCAAAAACTCCAGAGTGTTGGGGACAAAAGACACGTCCAGCTTTTCCTTGATCCGGTCCATATGAGCGGCAATTTCCTGAGCGGCCATACCTTCCCTGGCCAGTTCAGCGGCCCGCAGAGCCAAGTGGCCGATGCCAGTAGAAAGATTACGGCTGTCCACCACATAAACGCCCCCTACTTCAGCGGCAGCAATACAGGCGTTTTGGTAACAAGAAGACATCTCGCTGCTGATGGTAAAATGTACTACGCCCTGGCAGTCCTGCCGCAGACGGGTGAAAAAAGTGCTATATTCATCCACGTTAATGGCGGCGGTAGAGCCGATTTTATTTGTTTGTCGAATCTTTTCATACAATTCTTCCGGCGTGATGTCAATGCCATCCCGATAAGATACGCCGTCCATCACCACGTAAAGAGGCAAAGTTTCAACTCCATATGCCGTCAAAAGCGCAGGAGACAGGTCACATGTGCTGTCCGCGCTGATGCGAATCGCTTGCTCGCTCATATCATACCTCCAAAAAAAATCAAACCCATAACCGAATATTTTCCTGATTTTATTCTATCGCCGTTTTTTCAACTGGACTTCAACAGAAGATCAATTTTTGTTGATATTTCCCGGACAACCCTCTTTCCCAAATCCCCGTGTTATGGTACAATTCTTTGAAAGGGGGCTGGTTTCTTTTATGTTCCGAATCTTAGTGGCTGAGGACGACGCCGAACTGCGCCAGCTGTTCTGCCGGGTGTTGTCCAGAAGCGGCTTTACACCTCTTCCCGCCGCCGATGGCCGGGAAGCGCTGGACCTGTTGGAACAAGCGTATGTGGATTTGATTATCTCGGATGTGATGATGCCCCAGGTAGACGGCTATGAATTGGTCCAGACCCTCCGGGACGCGGGATCCCAGATCCCAGTGTTGATGATTACTGCTCGGGATCGGTTTTTGGATCTACAGCAGGGTTTTCTTTCGGGCGCCGACGACTATATGATTAAACCGGTCAACGTCAACGAAATGGTGCTGCGGGTTAACGCGCTGCTTCGCCGGGCAAAAACCATTGCCGACCGGCAATTGACGGTCGGCAGCACCATTTTGGAATACGATCTTTTCACCCTTCGTCAAGGGGAAACCTCGGCGGTGCTGCCTCAAAAGGAATTTCAGCTGCTATATAAGTTAGCCTCTTACCCGGGGCAAATTTTTACCCGGCAGCAGCTGATGGACGACATCTGGGGAGTAACCTCTGAAACCGATACCCATACGGTGGACGTTCATATCAACCGTTTGCGAGATCGTCTGCGAGGAAGTCCTGATCTGGAAATTGTCACCGTCCGGGGTTTGGGATACAAGGTGGTGCGGCGCAATGGCTAACCTCTTGTGGCGCAATAAAAAGCTGCGGTATTTTTTTCTGTCTTGCATCATTGTACTGGCAGGCGCGGGCGTGGCTACCCTGGTAGCAGTAATTCTTTATGGATTTGGAGTGCTTCAGTCGGACGCCACCATTTTGCTGCTATGTGTTGCGGTGGCAGTGGCCGCGGTAGGCGCAGTACTCACTATGATTATAAGCCGGGTAATCATCCAACCGGTAACCCGCCTTAGCGAAGCTTCCCAGCAGATCGCCCGAGGAAACTTTGACCTGAATCTGACCTACGATGGGGCGGTAGAGGAGTTTCGTGACACCTACCACAGCTTTAATATGATGGCAAAAGAACTGCAAACCATTGAGACCCTGCGGACTGACTTCACCGCCAACGTATCCCATGAATTTAAAACCCCGCTCACCGCCATTGAGGGCTATGCCGTCCTGCTCCAAGACCCGGCCTTACCCCTAGAGGAACAGGCCGAGTGTGTTCAAAAAATTCTGGACAGCGCTAGCCGGCTTTCCGATCTGGTGAGCAATATTCTGTTGCTCACCAAGCTGGAACAGCAAACCAGCCAGGCAGGTACTGCCCCTTACCGGCTGGATGAGCAGCTCCGCCAGGTGATGGTAGAATTGGAACCTCTGTGGGCAGAAAAACAGTTGGATCTAAAACTTTGCTTGCCGGAGCTGCGGTATAACGGCAGTGAAGGCCTTCTATACCATGTTTGGTCCAACCTTTTGCGCAATGGAATCAAATTCAGTCCAAAGGGCGGGCTGCTCTCGGTTCAGCTTACCGAGAAAGCCCAGGAAATTTACTTCCAAGTAACCGATCAGGGGCCGGGAATGAGTCCGGATGTACAGCGGCATATTTTTGATAAATTTTATCAGGGCGACCCCTCCCGCAAACAGGAAGGCAACGGCCTGGGACTGAGTCTGGCCCAGCGGATCGTTCAGCTTTGCGGCGGGCAGATCACCGTCCAGAGCCAACTAGGACAAGGCAGTGCTTTTACGGTAATTTTACCGAAGCAAAACGCTTCATTGCCGCCGGACGATTCATCCTGTCTTGCTGCCCCTTGAAACAGCTTCCCCTTAAATCCATAGTTTCCTATATAAAAAGGACGGGAGATCCCGTCCTTTTTATATGCTTCGCGCTCAATAAGTTATCAAATTTTCACCAGCTCATATTCCCGGCTACCCAAGCCCAGATCTTCGCCATGCTCCAACCCGGCCTGCCAGCAAGTGTCTGGGTGAATCCGCTTAAAGTGATCGCTTACCGGAGCCTCTATCCCCGCCTCCTGAATGGCTTCCTCCAGCAAGCTGCCCTTATTGGCGGTTTGCTGGTTTACCGCGTCCACGCAAGCCTGGTCCAAAGCGATAGGATCCAAAGAAGCAAACATACCCACATCGGGAATGATGGGCATATCGTTGCATCCTTCACAATCACAGTTGGGGGAAACATCGGCCACAATATTAATATGGAAGCAGGGCCTCCCCTCTACCACAGCCTTGGTATACTCGGCAATTTTGCAGTTGAGCACTTCGGCAGCTTCATCCCACATGGGAACGACGGCGTCCATGGGGCAAACTCCGATACACCTGCCGCAACCTACGCACACATCTTCATTGATATGGGCTTTGCCCCCTTCGTAAAAGATGGCGTCGTGGGCACAGTTTTTACCGCAGACCCGGCAACCAATACATTTGTCAAAGTTGACCTCTGGTTTGCCTTGGCTGTGCATCTCCATCTTGCCCGCCCGAGAGCCGCAACCCATGCCGATATTCTTCAAACATCCGCCAAATCCGCTGGCTCCATGCCCTTTAAAATGCGTAAGCGAGATAAATACATCGGCGTCCATAAAAGCCCGGCCAATTTTGGCTTCCTTCACATACTGTCCACCATTTACCGGTATTAGCGCTTCGTCAGTACCTTTTAGCCCATCGGCAATAATCACCTGACACCCGGTGGAAAAGGGCGTAAACCCGTTTTCATAAGCAGCGTCCAGATGCTCCAGCGCATCTTTCCGGCGGCCAACATAAAGCGTATTTGCGTCACTAAGAAAGGGCTTTCCCCCCAGCTCCCGCACCAGGTCGGCAACCGCCTTGGCATATTGCGGACGAAGATAGGCCATATTGCCCGGTTCGCCCATATGCAGCTTGATGCAAGTATACTTTTTGTTGAAATCAATGTTTTTAATGCCTGCCGTAATCATTAAGCGGCGCAGCTTTTGCGGAATATTCTCTCTTCGAGCGGTAAAGTCCGTAAAGTAAACTTTAGATGCCATTGATCGTACGCTCCTTTTTCTTTATCACTTTAGGCCTTGTTTGAAAATAGAGAAAATGCTGGATTTTTTGCCAACCAGGTGTGGATACAAGGCAAAAAGTGCAGGGCTACTTTGTGTAACCCGAGCATTTTTGCCGCAGCAGGCGCGACTGGTTGGCGAAAAAGACGGTGTTTTTAATTTTTCAAACAGGCCCTAGAGGCGGCAGACAACCTAAAAACGCCCTTTTCGCCTCAATCGATATCGGTATGATAGCATAGTTTGACCGCTCCTGCAAGTCCTGGAGCTAGCTCCAGTAAAAAGTTTTTACAGCTGCCAGCAACGGTTTAGAAAAATCATAGCCCTTTTTCCCGCAGATTTCCATAATACCGCCCTTCCCGGCAATGTCCGACGGCGCGATATCCCAAGGCCGCATAGTATCCGTTTAAAAAATTGTTGTCCGCCGCGCAGTCCAGCCGGAGACAACTCCGGCCGCTATCTGCGGCTAGTTTTTCCGCCTGTAGTAGCATTTCCCTTCCCGCACCTCCAACGCCAAGCGCGGTTACCAGATTGTGAACGTAATAAGCGGGGCGATCCGCTTGTTCCGTCCAGTGCTCATCTTCAGACCGCAGCGCCACCGCTCCAACAATTCGTTCTTCCTTTTTTAGCGCGTACAGCGCTCCCTGCCGCTGCTGCTCTTGATAATAGGACTTGGGATAAGCTTCCAAATATCCTGTTACATTCCACTGGCGAATCCCTTGCTCTTCCATCCACAGTACCCTGGCCTGATACAAGGAAAAAATCTCATCCACATCTTCCGCTTCCGCCTGCCGAAACGTATACATTTCCTGATTCCCCTTATGGTTTTCTTCGTCGGATTCTGCCGGACGCTCAAAATAATCCAGATGTTCCAATATCACGGTCAAAATTTCTTTACAAGCCGGCGTGGTACGGGGGTCCCGCTGATATTGGTACAGATTCTTTTCGGTTAGCGGCGCCAATATCAGCGTCCCTTCATAATTGGTCTCAAAATAGCTTTCCAGTCCCTCCAACGTATACGCCCCGCCAAACAACCGCCGGTTTTCTTGCAGATTCACATCCACCTTCATCGCGGTAAGCACCTCGATCTTGGTGTTCACCGGCTCAAAGCCCAATCCCAATAGCAGCACCTCCCACCGGCGGTACTTTTCTTCCAGCACGCCTTCCTCGCTGAGATGGGAAAACTCATCCACATTCAACAGCTCCTCGCCAAATTCCCGGTACACCGTATTCGACAAATCCCGATTAAAGGCTGAGCGCAATTCCGGTCCCACCGGCTGATAGGACCCAGCGGGAATCACATGGATAGCCCCCCGTCCCTCAGCCACTCTGCCCGACCGTTGGTGCAACAAAATATAAGACCGTTTACACCGGGAACCCTGGGGATCACCGTCGTCCGCCGGACTGTCTACATGGTACAGAATGGTGGCGTTGTTAATCCCGATTCCGGCAAACCGGTTCGTCAAGTCCATCAGGTCGCCCTGACGGTTCCGGCATGGCAGGGCTGATCTAAACCCCAAACGGTAGGGCGGCTTTTTCCGCCGGATCTTCCTTGCGTGAGAAAGCTCATATACCAGATATTCACAGGTGTCCAGCAGATCAAAATAGCCTCCGTTTTTTACGGTCAGTTCTAGCGTTCCCTGATTCAGATCCCCTTTGATATCCTCTAAAGCAAAAAGCTTTCCATTAAAGAGCAGACTCTGTCCCGCTAACAGCTGCTTTTTATTGTAAGTAAATCCTTCCCGGGGATAGGGCAAAAAGCCAGCCCAAGGCGGCTTTTTGTCCCAAAAAGTTTGAGAGATGGTCACCGGCATCCGCCGCAGTGGATAAAAATGAAAATTCTCTTTGCTCTGGATCCACTCCGGCGGATAAATCAAGTGGCGTACCACCACTGTTCCTTCTCGAATCTCTTTGGCATATTTTTTGCGGTACATATCCAAACACTGCTCGGCGTATTCTCCTCGATCCTCGGGAGAAACATCGTTTGCCATAACAAAATTGCGGCCCCGTTTTTCCTGCTGGGCCTCCCTCACTTGATAATAGGTAACCGCCGCGCCAGCGATGGGGATAATCCCATCGCTGAGGATGCTCAAAAATTCTCGAAAACTCCAATCCATGACCCTTACCCCTCCCCAGTTCTGCTGGCGGATTTGCATTTATCATACCGCTAACCGGCTGGTTTGGCAAGATTATTTGTCGAAAAATCAAAAACCGCCAGTTATCCAGGCTCCTCTGAATAACCGGCGGATTTCTCTATCTTGTGTTATTTTACCGCTACCTAAGCCCACCGCTCATATTCGCAGTCCCACAGCCGGCGCTCGGATAACTTTCCGGCAAAGGCGCACCGCGCCTTCCAGGGCGTCTGGGCCATCATCGTGCCGCCCCAAGGGAAACTGTTCCAGCTGCCGCACCAGCTCGGTTTGATCCCGGCAAAATCGCAGGTATCCGTTGCGGATATCCGGCTGAAGAGACTGAATCCGCAAAACTTTGTCCGAAGCCGCCCGCACCTCCACAATAGGCAAATAGATCCCCTGGGCAGCGCTTTCGGCGGCCAACCGCTCTTTTAAAAACCACTGGAACTGATTGGTCTCCGCCCCAAAGGCAGCATACTGCCCTCCGTATTCCCGCTCCAGCCAGCGAGCCTTGTCCAACACATCCCGAATAATTTTATCTGGATGCCGCCGGGCCAAATCAGCATCCAGTATATACAGTAACCCGCTCCGCGTCTCTCTCGCCAAAGTGAGAATCGCGGAAAAATCACTGTTGGCGTCCCGCCCCAGACTGGGATCGCAATAGCCAAAAAACTGAAATCCCTGCGAAAAATCCATCCCCTCTTTGTCATAAAACCGCAGCCATTCCCGCGGAAACAGGCAGCAATCCGGGTCCTGGGGCTGATTCTGCATTTCCCGCCAGAAGGCGCCTTCTCCCTCGCTCACCATCATGCACATCAGCTCGTAATAAGAATGTTTCTGAGGCCAAAGTACTTTGGTTCCTGCCAGCATGGCTTTTTTGTGTGCCTGGAAAAACCGCAGAGCGGTTTTATCCCGCCGGGGGTCGGAACGGTCGGTGTATTTTCCCCGCCATTCCTCCCATAATCCACTGGAAGAAAATTGCTCCACCGCCTGCCACCGAGCGGTATGATAGGCGGGATTTTCCAACAGCCGGGTCAGCAGACTGTCATGGTGAAGCACCGTCCCTACACAAATGACGTCGGTATACCGATCTCCCGCTTTGCACACCGCTCCAAAGTACCACCGTTCCAGCTTCGCCCGGCTTTCTGGGGATAACACCTCTTGATCATTTTCCACATCGTCCAGCACAATCAAATCTGGCCGGCGCGCCCCATGCCGGCGGCCTCGCAGTTTTTGCCCCGAACCGACAGCGTCGATCCGCACCCCATTTTGCAGCAAAATCACATTGTTTTTCCATACTTTGCCCTTTTGGGGGCCAAAGTCGGCCAGCAGTTTTTCGTTGCTCTCCAGCTCAGCTCGGATTCCTTCTAAAAAAGCGGCCGCCTGCCCCTCGGTGTCCGATATCAAAAGGATATACCGTTTATAGCCATAGATCGCCGCGTGAAGTACATTTTGCAGGCTAATGACGGTGGATTTTGCATGTCCCCGAGGTGCAGCCAACGCCAAGCGGCGCCCCGGCTCTTTGAGCAGCTGCGGCAGGGTTTCCTCGCTAGGGATCTTGCCCTTCATTACCCATCGCCGCCACATCCTGCTCAATTCCCGATGAAAGGACGGGGTTTTTTCAGTGAAATATTCCCCCAAATACCGTTGTCCAAAAGCCGCCGGATCGGCCGCCCAAGACTGTTCTTCAGAACTTATTTTCCATTGCATGATATCCTCCTCTCCCGCCGGCCAAGCCCTTCCCTGCCGGCTCTCGCAAGGATACCATAGCGGATTTTTGAGGAAGTGTCCATTGGACAACTTTCCGCAAAAAAGCCGCGGAAACCTAACTGGATTTCCACGGCTTTTTCTTCTCACCCCACCGGTTGGGTCCATTCTTCCACCGGCTGGGCCACAAAGTTTTGGCCTGACAAATAACTGCAAATCAAAACAAGATTATCCCGGGTGGCTTCATCCGCTTTTAGTTGAAGCGCCGACTGATCAGGCGCATTCCTCAGGCTTTGCTGCACACGGGTCAACAGTCGCCGCTGGCCGCTGCTATAAGGATCTAAATTGGGCGACCATAATACAAAACCCGCCGCTTCTAACCCCTCCCGCTGCTGATCGGTCAGCGTCAATCCGGAACAACACACCAGCCGCACCCGAAGATGCCCCGTCTGAACGCACCATTGAGCTACCCGCTGGGCCTGCTCTAAAGGATTTTCTCCATCGGTAATCCAGATCCCTGGCGTAAAGCCCCGACCGCAGATCTCTCGCAGGCTTTCCGCCCCTTCCGCCGTATCCTCCTCCGAAAGAAAAAAGGCCGCCGGTATGGAAAACCGCTCCAGGGTGCTCAAAATATCTGAAAGAATCTCTCCCGCCCCTTCCTTTTGAGGCAGTCCGGTAAACAACAGTCTGGTATACCGCACCGGCAGCGCTGGCAAAACAGGCGGCAGCTCATTACTGGGCGTATCTGTTCCAATACCGCTGAGCTGATCCCTCGCCTGGCTTACCTCCTGTAGTTTTTCCTTATTGTCCGAAAAAACCCGGCTATCGCTGGTCCTGGGGCTAGCGGCGCTGGTCATGCGAATCACCGGATAATTAATCCCCTCGTCCACTTCATAGCTCACTGAAAAATACATTCCCATCCAAGCGGTAACCACCGACAAAGGCAAATAAGGCACTCCGCCGCGCATCTTGGCGGGAATAGAGATGGCGCGCTGTTGCTGAAGATCATACGTCAGCCCAGTAGCCAGTTCAAATTGAATGGTCGCTCCGGTCCGCCAAACGGTCACCAGCTGGTCTGCCTGGTTATAATTCACATATACGCTGCGCATGCTGCGTAAAACCGTATAGGGCGCATAAATAATACCGTCTATGAACGTGGCCATTTCATTATCGCTTACCCCTTCCAAAACGGTTTCCTCCGCAATGGTAATCAGGTAACTGTCGGCCGCGTGACTGATCTGAAAACTGGCCAGCAGCGGAATCAACATCAAAACGCATATCGCCGCCGCCAAACGCCTACGCATAAATACGATCTCCTTTCCGAATCATCTGAATGGGCCACCGAAACACTTTCATATAATTGTACTATATCCGCCGCCAAATGGCAAGCGGCAGCGGTTGGAAAGGAGGGCGGTTGTATTGTCGCTGAGCGGCCGTTTTTTCGACCTGCCCGCCGAGCTTCTCACCGCGTTGGGAACGGTGTTGGGCTTTGCCTTAACTTTTCCGCTAAACTATAACCAGCAAAACTCTCTGGGCAACTGGCTGGAATTAATCGGCCAAATTTTAGACGCGAACGCCGCTCAAGGCCAGCTACTTCAACAGCAGCAACAATCCAATCAACAATCCCAACGGCTGGATGCCTTGGAGCGGGAGCTGACCGCTTTGCGGCAGGAAATTCGCCAGCTTCGGGAAAGGCCCGAAAAAGACGGAGGCTAATTTATCTCATCAGGAACATTGTAGTTTCTTGTCGAGATATTTTTCGCTCAGCCGCCAATTTTATAAGCAAGAAAGATTATACCGGTCAAAGCATATCAGCAGCAGTTCTTCTGCCGGCCCGTAATCTGATAACAAATCACAAGCGTTTGAAATGGCTTTCTAGTCATGTTGTTCAAACCAATAAAACGACCGCCGCTGGGAAGCAACGGCTTTCCAGCGGCGGTTCATTTCAAAACATACCGGTAAGAAACACTGATTTGCGAAAACTCAGCGCTTTCCGCCACCCCTCATTCCGCCTGAGCGGCCTCCGCCGCCCATGCCTCCTCCGGAGCGTCCACCACCTCGGAAGCCCCCTGCGGATCGTCCTCCCCCAGTAAATCCGCCCGAGGACCGGCCTCCGCCGGTGAATCCACCCCTCCCAAAAGAGGAAGGACGGGACGCCGGACGGCTGGGCATCCGCGGCGGCTGGGGCGGCCGGACAGGCCGCCCCGGTCTAGGCCCAGGTGGAGGCGGCGGCATAATCGTCCTAGAACGCCGTCTGGGGGACGGCGGAGGCATCATGGTAAAAGCGCGCCCCCTGTACCGGGAGCGACGGCCGATACTGCTGGCAGAAACTACTGCTATCAGCAGAATAACTGCCACAATCGCTACAAGCAATAAGGTGATTCGCCCAGTACCGCCATGGCCATAACTGGAAGGCTCCACCATCCAAGCGGTCCCCCCTGGTTCAGACATAATTCCCCCAGCCAGCGCAGCTTGCACGCCATCGGAAAAGGTTAAAATCGCCCGGCCATAGTCTCCTGCCGTGAAGTCCGGCTCCAGATATCGATCCAGCAAATTTTGATAGCTTTGGTCCAGAACCCCCGCAAAAGAAGCGTTCCAATCATAACCAAAGTAATAATCCTGATCTCCAGTTACCAACAGCAGCAACAGATCTGATGTACCCAAGTGCCATTGATTCCACAGGCTGATACAGTAATCACCGATGGACACCCTCCCTGTAGATTTTACCACCGCCACGCTGAGCCGGGGCGAGGCGTTCTGCTGCCGGGCTAAAAAAGCCTGCGCATCACTCTGGGAAATCACTCCGGCCTTGTCAGTCAGATAAAGGCTGTCATCCCGGCTCACTGGCCTGCCGGAAAAGCCCAGAAACACTGCGGCCGCTATCATTACCAGAGTTACCACAGAGGCAAGGACTCGATTTGTTTTCATGGCAAAGCTCCTTTTTTCAGCCCCAATACAAGCAAAGCTTGCATTGGAATCTCCACAATTTTTTAGGTCTCCAGCGAATGAGCCGCCAGAAATCTTACCCAGCGTTTACCGCATAAACTGCATTTGTAAGTTCGCTTTTTATTGCCGGATGTCCAGCAGCTTTTGTTTCAGCTCTCCCTCAATGCGGCCCAGCTCCACCTCGGCGGCCTGCCGTTTCTGCCGGCCCTCATTTTGAATCTTGACCACTTCGTCTAAGGTCTCAATCAGCATCTTGTTGGTATTCTGCAAAGTTTCGATATCCACAATGCCCCGCTCGCTTTCTTTAGCGGTCTCCACGGTCGCCATTTTCAGCTTTTCAGCGTTTTTCCGCAGCAGCTGATTGGTCATCTCATTGACCTCTCGCTGGGCCTTGGTGGCCTGAACCGAATGTTCCATACCCAACGCCAGCACCATTTGACTTTTCCAGAGCGGAATGGTATTGGTCAGGGTAGATTGAATCTTTTCGGCCATTAGCGTATCATTGTTCTGTACCAGCCGGATCTGGGGTCCCATCTGAAGAGATACCATCCGGGTCAGCTCCAGATCGTGAAGCTTCTTCTCAAACCGGTCGCAAAAAGCGGCCATATCGTTAGCAGCCTGACTGTCGGCGGCGTCGCCGGTCTGCTTTGCCTTTTCAACCATCTGCGGCAAAATCGTTTCTCGGACGTTTTTCAACTTTTTCTTGCCCGCCAGGATGTACATGCCCAGCTCTTTATAATTGGCCAGGTTCTTTTCATACATTTTGTCCAGCATAGCGATATCCTTCAGCAGCTGGACTTGATGATTTTCCAACACGCCGCAAATACGGTTCACGTTGGTTTCCGCCTTGTCATAGCGGGATTTTAGATTAGCAATTTTGTTGGCGCTCTTTTTGAAGAAACCTAAAAATCCGCCTTCTTCCTCGTCTATATCAAAGCCTTTCAACTCGCCTACCAGGTTGGTGACCATATCGCCTACTTCTCCCAGGTCTTTGGTGCGCACATTTCCCAGAGCACTCTCAGAAAAATCAGAAAGTTTTTTCTGAGCGGCTGAACCGTATTGCAGCACCATAGTGGCGTTGGTAATATCAATTTTTTCCGAAAAATCAGCAATCACCTTGCGCTCCTCGGGAGTATAGGCGCTTTCATCTAAAAAGACCGGCTCAGCAGCAGCCGGCGCTTGCTGAGCCGGCTCCTCTGCAGTAAGGTCGGGCGTCAAAGTAAGAGTGGGCATTTCCATCTCCATAGAATTGTTTTCCGTCATAGGGTTGTTCCTCCGTTCTACTCATTTTTCCTGTCATATGCCAGCGCATGCTTCTCTGCGCCGGTTAATTTTTATCTTCCAAGCAAGTCCGCTTTACCGTTCTGTCAATAGAAACCAAAGCGGTCACAGCTTCAATTGAATTTCATCCTCTTCGCCAGACTGCCCGGTAAGGCCCTCCTGCGCCAACATGCCCTCCATAACGGTAATATCGGTATCAATATCCAAAGCGGTATCCCCAAAAAGGGCATCCAACTGCTTCAAAAAAGCGGCGTCCATAGTGGTGAGCATCTCGTCAATACGGTTTTTGGAGGCGGTGATGTTTTCCCCCTCTACTCCCTGCCGTTCCAACAAGGCATAAGTATCGGTAAGCTTTTGCAAAGTGGGCAGATAGTAATTAAGAAATTTTCGCAGTCCGGCAGCGCTTTTGGGTTTTTGCCGCACATAATCAAAAATACGCTGGCATGTGCCGGAAAGAGAAGCGATTTTATCTCGAACAGTCTGCTGACGAATGGTTCCGGCAGTCTGGGCAATCTGATTCAAGCGCTTTTGCCCTTCTTCCAGCAAACTATCCGCCTGGGCGTCGCCGGTGGGCGTCTGGGGAATTTCCTCATAGATCACTTCCCCAGGAAAAAGCTTGGACAACCCAAAACAGACCGCCAAACTTAGCGCCAAACAAAATCCGTAATGGGTCAAAGTATGCAACGGAAACAGCAGCGCCCACCCCAGCCACACCAAACCAATGGCGTAAATGGGCAGCGCGCTTTTCTTGATAACCGCCCGCTGGCCTGCGGGCGGAGTTGGGGCATTAGACATTGGAGAAACCGCCTTTCTTTCAAATAACTGGCCCAAGCTGGGAGGATCAAATCCTTTTGCCGGCCGGTCAGGGAGGAATCCTTCTTTTCTATATGATATCGCATTCCGGCGCCCGGTGTCAAGAAAAGCAACCGTAAAATATTTTGAAACAGGAAAAAAGCCTCCAGTCGCAGACAACATCACAAGGCCAAACAAAATCATTTTCCCCAAAATTCCGGTTTTAAAATCCCTTAAAGCTTGATTTCATGAAATTAGGAAAGCTGATTAGAATTGAAATAAAAAGCCCCTCTCAATGATCCAAAAATGAACTGAGAAGGGATATGCCGGGCGTCTCTCCCCTTGGAAAGACGCCCGGCTTTTTGTTCAAAAGTATTACGCTT
>CATJIY010000116.1 GCA_949740695.1 uncultured Eubacteriales bacterium | reverse complement strand
GAGTTTATCCGCTGGAGCCAGGAACGCTATGATGCAAAGATAGAAACCGCCGCAAAAAAAATTCTGGAGGCAGCTGAAAACGGCAAACCGCTGGTGCTGCTCTCCGGTCCCTCGGGCAGCGGAAAAACTACTACCGCTAAACGCATTGAAGAGTGGCTCACCAGAAACGGCCACCCCAGCCACACCCTCTCTATGGACAACTATTATTACCGCCGGGCAGATGGGGTCATGCCCATGGACGAGGAAGGCAATGTGGACTACGAGTCCCCCGATTTAATTGATATGACCTTGCTCCGACAGCATCTAGAATTGATGGCCGAGGGCCGTCCGGTGGAGATGCCTACCTTCGACTTCACCCACCAACGGCGTGGAACTGCCACCATCCCCATCCACCGCAAGCCAGGGGAAATCATCGTTATGGAGGGCATCCACGCTCTCAACCCCCAGGTAATGGGAGAAGAAACCGATCTAGCGACTGGCATTTACATCAGCGTCCGCACAAGAGTACAGGATGAAAACGGCTATGTGCTTCATCCCTCCCGGGTGCGGCTGGCCCGCCGGCTTCTACGAGACTTCCGCCATCGGGGACAGGATTACGCCGCCACCGTACAAAAACTTCGGTCGGTTTCCCGAGGAGAACGGATGTATATCGAGCCAAACAAGGACAACGCAGAAATTCAGTTTGACACCTTTATTCCCTATGAACTCCCGGTCTACCGCAACGAGGTGCTGCTCTATCTCAACCGAGTAGACGCCTCTATGTTGGAAGACCTGGGCGTTCCAGTGCTGGTGCCTATGCTCCGGCAGATCAAACCTATTTCAGAAAAATATGTTCCAGAAAACGCGCTGATTCAAGAATTTATTGGAGATGACGACTGATGGAATACGGGAAACTGTTAACCGAGGGGCGCAATCCCCGTTCGGCGCACATTGACCAAATGTCTACCCTAGAAATGCTTCGCTGTATCAACGCGGAGGACCGGCAGGTTGCCCGGGCGGTTGAGGAAGCGCTCCCTCAACTAGTTCCAGTAGTGGACCGGATTGTTTCCGGCATGAAAGCAGGAGGCAGGCTAATCTACACAGGCTGCGGCACTTCTGGCCGTCTGGGCGTGCTGGATGCTTCTGAATGTCCTCCCACTTATGGAGTAGAGCCGGGGTTAGTAATCGGCGTAATTGCCGGCGGAGACCACGCTTTGCGAAACGCCGTTGAAGGCGCGGAAGACAGCCGGGAAGCTGGCGCTCAAGCCATGGAACCTCTTTCTCTTGGTCCTGCCGACGTGGTGGTGGGACTCTCCGCCGCCGGCGGCGCCGCTTTTGTCCTAGGATGTATCGACTACGCCAACCAGAAAGGCTGCGCTACCGTAGGCGTCAGCTGCAATCCAGACACCCCTTTGTCCAAGGCTTGCCAGCTGCCGGTAGAGGTGCTTACCGGTCCAGAAGTAGTTACCGGGTCCACTCGAATGAAAGCAGGCACCGCTCAGAAGCTGATACTCAATATGCTTTCCACCTGCGCCATGATTCAAACTGGCAAGGTGCGAGAAAATCTGATGATTAACGTCCAGCCCACCAACCAAAAGCTGAAAGACCGGGCAGAGCGCATCGTACTTCAGCTTTATCCCTGTGAAAAAGAGCAGGCCCGGGCCGCTCTGGAGCAATCAGACTATCATGTGGCACACGCGCTGGACTGGCTGGAGGCTCACCATGATTCTTGCGGGAATTGATAGCGGCGGCACCAGTTGCCGGGTCGCCGTGTGCGATCAAACCGGTCGTGTGCTGAAAAAGTGTACGGTCTCCGGTCACAATCCTAACGCCGACGGCTTTGACGCTTTGGAAGAAAGCTTGCGGAAATGTCTTACTCAAGCGTTGGATCCTTACGGCGGTTTAGACTGTCCGTTAGATGCCCTTCATATGGGGGCTGCCGGCGGCGAAGGAGAAAACAAACGCCGATTAGAGGAAATCCTCCGCCGGTTGCTGCCCTCTGCCCGTCAGATTACCGTCAGCAGCGACGCGCTGATCGCGCTTTCTGCAGGACTGGGGAGAAAAGACGGCGGCGTCCTAATCGCCGGCACTGGCTCGATTGGTTTTATTCGAAAGGGCGGAAAGCTTCTGCGGTTTGGCGGCTGGGGCTACTTGGCTGACAAAGGCGGTTCTGGCTGGGCCTTGGGCCGAGACGGTTTTCGTGCCGCTATGGCGGGACACGATGCCGGTCTGCCGCCTACCGCTCTGACCGAACTCTACGAAGCGACTTTGCAAATGACCATGATGGAAGCGGTGCCCGCCCTTTATCAAGGCGAAATCGCTCTGGCTTCATGTGCGCCTTTGGTGTTTCGCGCAGCTGAACTGGGCGATCGGCCCGCCATGGAGATTCTTCGGGAAAATGCCGCCATTTTAGTCCAAACTCTGGAAAAAATGAGCCGCGCCTTTGGCGGCCCCTGTCCAGTGGTGCTGGCCGGCGGCCTTTTGGGCGCAGATTCCCCTTATCTTTCGATTCTGCGGAAACAAGCTGCCGGTTTGCCGGTGACTTTGCTTCATGCGCCTTTGCCTCCAGTTTATGGCGCGGCCGCTCTAGCTGCCGCTGAAGCCGGATTACCGGAAGACCCGGAATTTGAACGGCAATTTGCTTGCAGCGCCCAGTAATCCTGGGCGCTTTTTCACCCCGGAAAGGAGTTTTTTATGAAACGTTATTCCGCCTTGCTGCTGTCTCTAGCATTGACTCTCTGTCTTTGCGCTTGCGGAAAGCAGGCCCAACCTACCTACCTTCCTCCGGTAATTCCCCTGGAAATCCTGCCAGAAGCTGGGCAACCGGAAGGTTATGCGTTGGATGCTCGAGAATATGTAGAGGAACTTGTCAGCGATGACGGCGCCGCACTGGGCTCTATTCAGCTGTCTTTACCAAAAGTCGAGTCCCTGCCTCAAATTGACGCTTATTACCAAGTTGTCTTTGATGATTTGGTTCGCATTACTCAGGACAACTGGAAACAGACTGAGGTTCAGCTGGAGAGTGCCCGCAAGCAAGGCGGGGAATTGCCTTATGTATTCTGTTTTGCCGACCTTAAGGTAGCGTGCAATGATGGAAAGACGCTGTCCTTCTTACGCAGGATCCATGAGTGCTGGAGCACAGAGGAGGAAGATCTTCTTTTTGCGGAAACTTTTGACTGCGCCAGCCAAGGAAGAATGCAGCTTGGAGATCTTTTTGAAGCGCCGGAGGAAGAATACCTGCCCCGCTTGACTCAGTTGACCGAGCAAGCGATGGCGAGTACCAAAGACCTGACGATTGGGGAGATTGATCCTCTGAATTTTACAGTGTCGGAGGATGGACGGTTGACCCTGGTCGCCAACCGTCATAGAGCAGTTGATCTCAACCTTGCCGATTTGAATGACTTATTGAAGGAACAATGGAAAGTCCAATGAAAAAAAATCAAACTTGCCAGATAAGGATCACCGGTTACACCGCTGAAGGATTGGGGGTTGGCCGACTAGAAGATGGTATGGCGGTCTTTGTCCCTGGCGCAGCCAGAGGAGATTTCCTGGAGATTTTGCTGGTAAAGGTGTTGCGCCGCCATGCCTTCGGGAAAATTTTACAGGTGCTCCAACCTTCCCCTTGGCGTACCTCGCCAGACTGTCCCGTTTTTCCTCAGTGCGGCGGATGTGATTTCCGCCATTTAACCTATGAGGAAGAATTGTCGCTTAAAGCCCAGCGGGTTATGGACGCGATGAACCGTATCGGGGGCTTTACTCTGCCTATCCCGAAAATCGTGCCCTCTCCAAAAATCACTGGTTATCGAAACAAAGCTCAATTCCCGGTGGGAAACGGAGAAACGGGCGTAATTTTTGGTTTTTACCGTAGCCGTAGCCACCAGATTGTTCCCATTCGCCAATGCCTGCTACAATCAAAGGAGGCTTGTTCTTTGGCGGAAGCCGTATGCCGCTGGGCAGACCAAGCCGGAGCCGCTCCTTACGACGAACGAGCCCATACCGGTCTGCTGCGGCATATTGTAATACGCCAAGGACAAGGAGGGCTTCACCTGACTCTTGTGGTACGAGAGGATCGACTTCCTAAGTCTCAGCAGCTAATTGACATGTGTCAGGAGGCTGTTCCTGCTCTATGCGGCATTGTAATCAATACCAATCCTCAGCCAGGGAATAAAATTTTAGGTCTGGGCTGCCGCACCCTATGGGGCACGGACCGGCTGGCTGACCAGCTGGCTGGTAATACGTTCCATCTTTCTCCCTTGTCTTTTTATCAGGTAAACCATGAGCAGACCCAGCAACTCTATGCCTATGTTACCGAGCTGGCAGCGCCACAGCCGGATACGCTAGCTTTAGATTTATATTGCGGCGTGGGGACCATTACTTTGGCGTTGGCCAGTCGTTGCCATCAGGTGATCGGCGTAGAAATCATCCCGCAAGCGGTAGCCGATGCAAAGGAAAACGCCCGCCGTAATCAGGTCCATCACGTGAACTTTTTATGTGCTGACGCAGGCCAAGCTGCCCAGCGTCTGGCGGAAGATGGCTTTTCTCCCCAGGTCATTGTGGTAGACCCACCTCGAAAGGGACTGGACCAAGCCGCAGTGGACGCTATTTGCCGAATGAATCCTCAGCGAGTCGTTTATGTCTCCTGTGATTGCGCCAGCTTGGCGCGGGATGCAAAATTATTGGCTCAGCAAGGCGACTACCGACTCCAGCAAATCCGCGCCTTCGATATGTTCCCCAGGACGGCCCATGTGGAGACGGTATGCCTTCTAACCCGTATGCAATAAGGATTTTTGGCATTTTAAAAGGCTGAAAAACGGCGATTTGCCACCG